>NZ_CACWVY010000018.1 GCF_902764455.1 uncultured Methanobrevibacter sp. | reverse complement strand
TGAAGAAAGAGATAAAAAGAAATATTATCATAAAAAATGCAAATCAAATATCCAAGACAGCTTTTAAAAAATCAAAAAATCTTAGCTTGACAGCATTGAAAAAAAAAAGAAAAATAAGAAAAAAAGAATCTAGATGTAACTAGTATCCTGTTTTCTAAAGTGTGCTTGTGGGTGATCGCATAATGGGCAAACTTCAGGAGCTTCTTTACCATAATGGATGTATCCACAATTGTTACATTTCCATGCGATTTCTTCGTCTTTTTTGAATACTTTATCAGCTTTAATTTTATCAGATAATGCATTGTATCTGTCTTCGTGTGCTTTTTCGGTAGCACCTGCAGCATCGAATAAGTCTGCTATATCATCAAAGCCTTCTTCACGTGCAGTTTCTGCAAATCCTTTATACATGGAAGTCCATTCTTCGTGTTCACCTGCTGCTGCATCTGCAAGATTGCTTAAAGTGTCAGGTACTTTTCCACCATTCAATAATTTAAACCAAATTTTTGCATGTTCTTTTTCATTGTCTGATGATTCCTGGAAAATTTCTTTTATTTCCACATAACCGTCTTTTTTAGCTTGAGAAGCGTAAAATTCATATTTTACACGTGCTTGAGATTCACCAGCAAGTGCTGCTTTTAAATTTTCTTCAGTTTTTGATCCTTTTAAATCTGCCATAATATCAACCTCTAAATTAAAATATATTTTAAAAGACTATTTAAATATTTGGTGAGTAGTTAGTAACTAAAAAAAAATAAAAAAAAGAGAGCTTATTTAAAGTTAGTAGCTCTTTCTTCGAAATGTGCTTTAGGAAGTCCACATACAGGACATTTTTCAGGAGCGTTAGGTCCTGAGAAAACAAATCCACAGTTTTCACATTTCCATTCAATTTCTTCTTCTTTGTTGAATACAGTATCGTTTTCAACGTTAGCAAGTAAGGTTCTGTATCTTTCTTCGTGTTCTTTTTCGATTGCACCTACTTTTTCAAATAAGAATGCAATCATTGGGAAACCTTCTTCTTTAGCAGTTTCTGCGAATTCTTTGTACATAGCAGTCCATTCTTCGTTTTCACCATCTGCTGCTGCATTTAAGTTTTCAATAGTGTCTGGAATTTCTTCATCATGTAAAAGTTTATACCAGATTTTTGCATGTTCTCTTTCGTTTTTGGAAGTTTCCATGAAAATATCGTGGATTTGAACATATCCTTCTTCTTTTGCTTTTGCAGCAAAGTATTGGTATTTAGTATGTGCCTGGGACTCACCAGCAAAAGCTGCTTGTAAGTTTGCTTCGGTTTTTGTACCTTTTAAATCTGCCATTTTATACATCTCCATAATTAATAATTTAAATAGTTATTCTATATAGAATGATAAAATATATATCAATTATCATTTAAAAATTTATTGAAAAATTTTTAAAATTAAGTAGATAACATACATGAAATACTAAAATTCACCTAAAGCCACATTTTACCTATTGCTCAATTCTAACAAAAAAAAAACATCACATTTAGGGTTAATGATAATTTTAGTTTAATAATATTTAATATAAAGTGAAAATTTTAAAAAAAAGAAAGAAAGAATAGAATTAACTCTATTCATCAACACCGAAGGATTTTTTAAGTAAATCTGCGTTAACAAATCCTTCTTTGTAAATTTTACCAGTAGTTAAATCATTGATTACTACTTCTGCAGGAGCGAACATTCCTTTATCAATTTGGTAGAAGTCAAATCCTGCTTCTTTGAATACATCGAAGAATGGTTTACCATACCCATCAGCAGCGGAAGATGGTAATTGAGCAGCTACATTAGCAATGTCATCGCCTTCTTCAGATTCAACATAGTAGTAAGTTCTTCCACCGAATAAAACTGCATCATTGGTTTTACCCATAGCTTTAAGTCCGTCCGGGTCAACAGGTGCGATTGGTGCAATACCTGCAGCATGTTTAACTTTGGTTACATCGAATTTAATAAATTCTAACATTTTATAGGTTCCGTTTTCAACAACTCTTCCGGAAATTTGGATAGATCCAACTAAAGAAGAAGTAGGAGCTACAAGCAAGTAGACATCTTTAACATCAACATCACATTCTTCAGCAATGTATTCTGCTACATCTTCACCAGGCAATACATCAGCTTCTAAAGTTAAGATTGCTAAATCAGCACCTTTGTCATCATATCCGATTTCTTCATATGTTTCTGCTGGTTTTAATGCAATAGCTCTAGCAGGACCAGAACCTAATGCAAAGAAGTCACCTACAGAAACAGACCAACCTGCTTTTTGAGAACCTAATGTTGAAATAGAAGGTGAGTCAGTTTTAATTTTTACTGAAGGAAGTGCGAATTTTTCAGATAAATCTCCAGGAATTGAAATTCCAACATCTGCAAGTCCACCAAGACAAACTTTAGTATAAAGTTCTCCTGCTTTAAAACTTCCGTCTACATTAACACCACAGTCAATAACAGTAGCACCATTACCTAAAGTTTCAACAGCAATGTTTAATTCATCTGCTTTTTCAATCATTACATCTACGGTTTTTTTAGCTTCTACGTTTACACTTACCATAGTTTAACCTCATTTAAAAATTTAAATCATAACATTAAAGTTATTGATTAAAAATTTAGTTTTATTATTATTTATATTTGCCTAAATGAATTTTAAAAAAAGATAGTAAAAATTATTATAATTTGAAATCAAAATCATTGACAAATTCTTCATCGGCAATATTCAGGAGAGCTTTTTTTCTAATCTCTAAAGGAAAGCTTTCATCACAGACAATAGCTTTAAACTTTTCCTGATTTTCTTTGTTGTCAATTTCATCCAATCTTATATTGAAAAGCAGTTTTTCAATCCTTCCGCATGCCTCATTTCTGACGAAATAGTTAAAGTCATTATTTGAGATTTCTTTTAAAGTGTCAATATCTGAAATGTCATTTACTTGAGATATGCGGTCTTGCCAACTTGCCAGATCATCCAGCGTATCTTGGGCAACTCTTGAAATATCCTCATCACCGCACATAATCAACTTGTCCAAAACAGTAAGACTATCGAGAGATTTTATATCATCAAAAAGAGTGTTTAACCTTTTTTGAGCTATTTTATTTGTCAAATCGTTACTTGAAGCAATTTTTTTTAAAACTGCAACATCGTTAAGCCTGGATGTAGCAATACATCTTATTTTAATATCCCCATCAGCCAATGCAATTTGCTTTAATGCATTCTCATAAGGCAAATCAGATAGGGATTTTCTTATGGAATGTATGAAATTATAGAGCAGCCGGTCAGCTTTAATTTTTTTAAGTGCAGCAAACCTAATATTTTTTTCAAATCTGAAATCTGCTATTTCAATCAAAATATTGCGATTATCTATTGCACCAATCGCTTCAATGCAAATTTCCTCATCATTTTCCGTTAATGCAATTTTGTGTAACAAATTTTCGGAATTTTTTAAATTTGCAATTCTTTTTACTGCTTCAAAACGTAATCTATAGTCATCGCAAGTGGATAATTCCTCCAAAAATTCCAAATCATTTATTTTTGAGATTGCATTAACAGTACCCTCACAATAGTTCGGATTTTTACTTATATATTCCATTAAAACATTCTGGTTTTCAATTTTGGATATGGCTTCAAGAAGAATTTGCTCACCGGAGTGTGTTTTAATTAAATTTTCCAAAATCGCCTGATTGTTGAAGTTTTTATTTTTAACTGCAAATGCCATTATATTATCATCGGATTCATTTGAAATTAGTTTTTCCAGGAATTCTTCATCTTCAATAAACAGCACATCAACTAAGCGTTTATAATCATCATTTGAATTAAAAAAATCATTTAAAAAGTAGTCGTTAGTTTTAAAGTTAATATTTTCTGATATCTCACCAAGATATGGGCATATGGATTTTTTATAGATAATTTTAACTAAGCGGCCGCAGTTTTCAATCTTATAAATCGCCATCAGCCGGTTAAATTCATTTTTATCATTGACAATAATTTTAAAAATAGTGTCAATGTCATTTAAGTTCTGATTTGAAATGGCTTCAAGTCTAATAAACTCACTTGAATTATTAAGGGCAAAATCAGCTAAAATTTTCTCATCGGTTATGTTTTTAACAGCTTCTTTTATAATTTCATCATCACTGCGGTTGTATGCAACTTCAATAATTGCTTCTTGTGAAATCAAATCTGCTTTTTGAAATGCGGTTTTTAAAACATATATATCAGGGTCATTTAATATGATTTTTTCTAAAAGCAAAGACATTTCCATGTCATCCAATAATGATTCATCCAATATTCTGCTTAAAATAGCCATACGAATACGGGAATCGGGATTATATAAACATTCATCCAAAAGGAAATCCATATCTTTAATTTGATGAATTGCAGATATGCGGACGTTAATTGCATCGTCACCATTAATAATATCTTTCAGCATATCCTCATCACAGATATTTTCAAAAGTATCACTGTGGAGATGCATGTCATCATTATTTTTAGCCAAAAATACATTTAAATTATTGTTTGACCATTCACTAATATGAATTCCACCTGAATAATTATGTTTGAAAACCTGTTTTTTAAAAAAAAATGGGATAAAATGATTAAATTTTATCCAATGCCTGATCAACGTCAGCCAAAATATCCTCAATATCCTCAATACCGACAGAGAACCTGATTAAATCCGGAGTTACGCCAGTAGACAATTGCTGTTCTTCGGACAATTGAGAATGGGTTGTGGATGCAGGATGGGTAACTAATGATTTTGCATCACCGATGTTGGCTAAAAATGAAATCAGCTCAACATTTTCAATGAATTTTAAAGCACCGTCATAACCTGCCTTAAGACCGAATGAAACAATTCCACCGTAACCTTTTTCCGCATATTTTTTAGCAACTTCATGGTTAGGGGAAGATTCAAGACCGGAATAGGTTACCCAAGCCACTTTAGGATGAGCTTCAAGATGTTTTGCAACAGCCATTGCATTTGAAGCGTGCCTTTCTATCCTTAAGCCTAATGTTTCAAGACCCTGCATAAGTAAAAATGAATTGAAAGGAGATGGAACAGCACCTGTGTCCCTTCCGACAACAGCCCTAATTCTTGTTGTAAATGCAGCGCCTTTAAAAGTTTCAGCAAATATCAGTCCATTATATGTTGCATCAGGTTCTGATAATGTAGGGAACTTGCCGTTCATCCAGTCAAAGTCACCTTTTTCAATGACAATTCCGCCAAGAGTAGTTCCATGACCTCCAATGTATTTGGTTGCAGATGAAGCAATAATATCTGCACCATGGTCAAACGGTCTTACAGAACCAATACCTACAGTATTATCTGCTATCAAAGGAATATTGTGTGAATGTGCAATTTCAGCAAGTCTGTCAAAGTCAGGAATATCCAGTTTCGGATTTCCAATTGATTCGACATAAATCGCTTTAGTTTTATCATTTATAGCTTCTTCAAACAGTTCAGGTGATTGTGAGTCAACAAATGTTACTGTACGACCTAATTCCTCTAAAGTATTTTCAAATAATTCGTATGTTCCACCATAAAGGTTATCAGCAGAAACAATATTATCTCCCACTTGAGTCAGGTTGATTATTGCATAAAATATTGCTGACATTCCTGAAGCTGTTGCATAAGCAGCAGTTCCTCCCTCAATAGCTGCCATTCTTTTTTCAAAAGCTTCTGTAGTAGGGTTTGTTAATCTTGTGTAAATGTTTCCCCCTTCCTTAAGTGCAAATCTGTTTGCAGCCTGTTCGGATGATTCGAATACATAAGATGTTGTCTGATAGATAGGTGTTACTCTTGAACCGGTCTCGTCAACTTCTTCCTGACCTGCATGAACACCAATTGTTGATATATTTTTTTTGTTTTTAATTTCATACGCCATAATAATCACATAATAGTTATGTAAAAATTAATATTTAAAGTTAAATAAGAATAGAAATGCTTTTGTATGAAAAAAAATAGTAAAATTGCTATTGAAATTAATTTATATTTATTTTAAAAAAAATGAAATAATTAAAGTGGGAAATTTCTTAAAATCCGAACAGATCCTGTGCATCCAACATTACATCAACAATGTGAACATTGAACGGGCATCTTGGCTCACAGTCCCCACATGCAATGCATTCTGTTGCATTGTATTTTAAGTTATTATAATGCTCCTGAACACTTGCCGGAACTTCATCACGGTTTTTTGCAAGGTCAAACAGTTTGTTTACCATAGCTATATCTATTCCTGAAGTACAAGGCTGGCAATGACCGCAGTAGGTGCATTGGCCTTCAAAAGAATGTTTTGGAGCGTTCTTTAAAACTTCAGAATAATCTTTTTCTGCATCTGTTGCAGTGCAATATTTTAATGATTCTTCTAGCTCTTCAGGTGTTTTTACACCTACAAAAATACTTGAAACACCTTTTTGTTCTAAGGCATAATGGATACACTGGACAGGTGTCAGACCAACTCCGAATGGAGATGTTTCATCTGAAAGCAAATTTCCTCCTGCAAAACCTTTCATTACTGTTAATGCAGTCCCGTTTTTCTCACATAATTCATAGAGTTCTGCTCTTTGAGGATTGATTCCTGACAAATCATTGGAGTATGCATCTTCCTTTCTGTATTCTTCAATATCCTCCATTGCTCCAAACATGTCATAGGCAGGATTTATAGAAAACATCAGAAGCTCAATTTCAGGATTTTGTGCTGCCAAAAGACCAATGTCAGGGTTGTGGGTACTTAATCCTATATGTTCTATTGTTCCTTCAGCTTTCAGTTTGCGAACATATTCGATAAATGGACCGTTCATTATTTCATTATAATCATCCAGCTGGTCTACATAGTGAATCATTCCAAAGTCAAGGACATCAATTTGAAAACGTTCCATAAAATCTTCAAAAGCAGGAATTACCTTATCCATATCCCTTGTTCTTACATACTGTTCGTTTTGCCAGGTTGATCCTATATGTCCCTGAATAACCCAGTTTTCACGATTGCCCTTGATTGCACGGCCCAAATGTGAGCGCACATCAGGTTCACTCATCCAGCAGTCAACAAGATTAATCCCATTCTCTTCACAAGCTTTAATTAGCTCTTCTGTATCTTCATAAGGCCTTTCAACAAGAAATTCTGCACCAAATGCAATTTCAGACACTTCAATACCAGTACTACCTAACTTTCTATATTCCATCTTCTAACCTCAAGTTAATATATGGTTAAACAGATACTAATAATTATAGAAAAATGGTGAGAAAATGAATATAGCAATTATCGGTGCAACAGGTAAATTCGGAAGATATTTGACAACAAAATTACTTGCAATTCCTGATTATCAATTAATTTTACTTTCAAAATCAGCCGAATCCCTTTATGAGAACAGTTACAGAGCAACTGCAAAAAGCATAGATGCAACCAATCAAAAAGATTTAAAAAATACCATAAAAGATGCAGACATTGTTTTTAGTGCAGTTTCAGGTCCTGACCAGGCCGCTATAGCAAGAAATCTTGTAAACATCAAACCTAAAAGGCTGATTTATATGACAGTTGTTGGAATTTACAATGAACTTGGTGAAGGCAACGGGGCAGAATATAATGTGGAAAATGAAATGGAGCAGATTCCAAATAGAAATGCAGTTGCAATTATAGAGGACAGTGCCCTGGATTATACCATTTTAAGGTCAGGATATCTTGTATTTGAAAATGAAGAGGATTATGTGATAACCAAAAAAGGTGAAACACCTAAAGGATACATTTCAACAATGACCTCAATTGCAAAAATAACACTGGACATAATTAAAGATACAAAGCGGTATTCACGTGAAAGCATCAGCATTACAAAAGATATGAGTTAAATGTACGATAAAGAATTTATTTTAAAGGAAGTTAATCAGATAAGAGAAGAAATTGGCCATGACAAGGTCAATATCTTTATTGAAAAACTTTACTTTAACGAAAAGACCAACGAACTGTGGATTATAACAGAAGACCGTCCAGACAAATCTGCAATAATCGGAAAAGGAGGATGGGTGGTTGGAAAGCTAAGGGAGAAATTAGGCCTTGAAAGCATACATGTTGAAAGCTATGGGGATTTTTTAAACAAGGAATATAAGCTTAAACTATCCAAAAAAACCGTTGAAAATTTAGATATGAATAGTGTGGCTTTAAATAATCTGAAAAAAGCAATAGGCGACAAATTAGATAATATTTACAGCTTTAATTTTGAGGACTATTTTGAAAACAACGAGTTTGAAGAGTCTGAAAATACCGAAGCTGTCGTTGCCCTTTCCGGAGGAGTTGACAGCAGTTTTTCACTTATTTTAGCTAAAAAATTAGGTTTTAATCCTATTGCTGTTACTGTTGATCCCGGAACCATAATCCTTCCAAAGCAGTTTAAGCAGAATATTGAAAATCTGACAGGACTGCTGAATGTTAATCATGAATATATCAAAGCAGATTATTCCGAAGTTATCAAAGAATCCTTTACAGGTAAAGTCCACCCCTGCGGAAGATGTTCCAAAAATACTTCAGAACTTGTAAAGGAATATGCAAAAAGTAAAGAAATTCCTATAATCATCTTTGGAGATATGCTTGCAACCGGCAGCCAATGCATTAATTTGCAGGACGATTCATTATATCGCCTGAACCTTCCGGCAAGTTTAAGTGTCGCCAAACAGGAGATTAAATCCTTAATCAGAAAGTATAATTTAAAAGAGTTTAAAGGATTTGGCTGTCCGCTTCTTTATGAAGTTCACAAAAAATTCCCTTATCTGAAGAAATTTTCCATCCAGAGAATACTTAGAGAAACCCGTTCAAGTGCACTTGAACCCGGTGAAGCGCTTGATTTAATTTGGAGTTTCTATAAAACTTAAAATAAGAATTGATTTGTGAGATAGAATAGGAGCTGAGCCTACTTATGAATTCATTTGAATGTATTAATAAGTATCCTATTATATCTCTTTACAAATCATGCGGCTATAATCAGATGATTACATCCACAATTATAATTTGTTTTCAGAGTATATAAATTTTAGGTATGCCTAAAATAAAAAGTATAAGGAATATTTAAATTCCTTTTTTCTCAAATTCATCATTTAAAAATACTTTGATATTATTTCTTGCGATTTCAACCATTTCAGGAGCAGGTCCTCCAGGAACAGCCCTAATTCTCACATTTTCAGCAGGATTTAAAGCTCTTTGAATCAAATCATCATCCAAGTTCAATTCATCAAAACCCAATTCAACTGCAATATCATCAATGAATCTGGAAGTGATATCCTCTTCAGCCATATCATTGGAAATAGCTTCATTAACAATTCTTCCAACAATTTTGTGAGCGGTTCTGAAAGGTATTTTTTTCTCACGAACCATAATATCTGCCAAATCTGTAGCAGTGGCAAAGTTTTTACCTGCAAGTTCAGCACATCTGTCAACTTTAAATTCTACAGAAAGCAACATTTTAGTTACAATTGACAATGTTTCCTGAGTCACTTTTACTGCATTCCATAAATGAGGAGTAATTTCCTGTAAATCCCTGTTGTATGTGTATGGAATAGCCTTAAGAATTGTTAATATAGTGATTAATTCCCCTGTTGCAATGCTGGTTTTTCCCCTTGCAAGTTCAGCTACATCAGGATTTTTCTTTTGCGGCATAATAGAAGAAGTTGATGAATATTCATCAGCCATATCAATAACACCAAATTCATAAGTGCTCCATAAAACAAGCTCTTCACAAATTTTGGCAAGTGTTGAAGAAAGAGAAACCAAATCAAAGACTGTTTCAGTGATAAAGTCTCTTGCTGAAACTCCATCCATAGAATTTTCAAGATAAGCATCAAAACCAAGCAAATCAGTTGTTAATTGCCTGTTGATTGGAAAACTGGTAGTTGCCATAGCTGCAGAACCCAACGGATTTAAGTTAACACGTTTATATGTGTCTTCCAAACGTTCATAATCCCTTTTAAGTGCTTGGACATGTGCCATTAAATGATGAGCTATTGTAATTGGCTGAGCATGCTGCAAGTGTGTAAAACCAATAAAAATATCTTCCAAATGCTCTCCAGCCATTTCAACTAATCCTTCTATAAATTCCAAAATACCTATCTGAATTTCTTCAATCATTTCCCTTAAAACTAATCTGACATCACATGCAACCTGGTCATTACGGGATTTTGCAGTATGCATAAAACCGGCTTCAGGACCAATTTTAGAAGTTACATAATTTTCGATTGCCATGTGAACATCTTCAACGGAAGGATCAAAAACCAAAGCCTCATAACCCTCTTCCTTAAGATTATCAAGAGCACATAAAATTTTATCTGCAATTTCTGCATCAATTATTCCTTCATGCTTTAGCATTGAAGTGTGTGCAAAATTAGTTTTAATATCAGCTTCAAAAAGAAGCATGTCCGCTTCAAGAGATGAAGTATATTCAGCTGCTTCATCAGTCATTCCAGTTTTAAAACGACCATTTCTAATATTATCCAAAAAAATCCCTTCTAAAAAATCAGTTAAAAATAAAAATAAATAAAAAAAAGAAATAAAGATTTAAACAATCTTATTTTTTCATTTCAGTGTATCCGCATTTACCACAAGCAACTCTGTCACCATGGTCAGCCATGAATACACCTTCACCGCAACGAGGACAAATTTGGTTTTTTCTAACAATTTTGTCTCCATCTACTTCATATAAATCAGATTTTCTTACCATACTAATCACCTATTCTTCGTCTGCTTCTTCTTCTGCAGGTTCTTCTTCAGGTTCTGCGTTTTTAGCTAAAACATGTTCAGTTTCAATGTATTTTAAATCATCAACAGTGGCATAAACTTTAGCATAACCTAAAGCTTTAGGTTCACCGTAGTGTGGTTGTACATTGTCGACTACGACTAATTCTTTTTTAGCATTTAATAAAGCAACTAATTTAGATTTGATATCTAAAACTTTAGGAGTTGCTTCTCCATCATAATCAACATAAAATTTAATTTCTTTTCTGTTAAATAATTTATTTTCTTTTTCTTCAATAAATTCAATTTCCATGATTAAACCTCGGTTCAATTTATTCTTTAATAAATCCGTTAATAAGCTTTTTAGCTTTATTTACTAAATCACCAGCTTTTAAAAGCACCAATCCTTCATTTGGTTGACCATATAATATTATGGTTTCAGGATCTGCCATGATGATGCAAGGAAGAACTGCAAGATCTTCTTCCCCTGCTACTTCAATTACATAACATTCGCCTTTGTTAGATAATTCAAGAGCTTGGCCTATGGTTTCCCATAGATCATCAGTGATACATCCTGCCGGATTATCGGCATTTAAAATGTGATTTGCACGTATAATATCATGAGTATGATTTTTTCTTTGAATAAGATTATCGATTATACCAATATTAGGGTATATTTCATTTTTTGTAAGATTTTCAAAAGTTGCATCTCCAACAGAAATTAAAAACTCAGAAGATTTAATTTCATCAATAGCATCTTCAAAGTTAGGATATAATTTACCTAACGGCTTTTTAAGCTCAGCTATTATATCTTTATTTAATTCTGCATCTAATTTTAACACTTAAAACCCTCTATCTTACTCTTAAACAATATTCTCCAGGAATTGTAATATTTAATTCGCGAGCTAATTCTGATTCTTCAGGATCGGTTATGATTAAAAGTCCACTCCAATTGTCAGAAGTAGGGTTTCCGCAACTAGGACAATGTTCTTTATTTGAAATCATTTTACAAACAGTACATGCTCTCATTATTAAGCACTCCTACTTTTTTCTTTTGCTTCTTCAATCCATTCAAATCTGCCTAAATTGGTTTGCCTCATAGTAAGGGCAATTTTTGAATTTTTAACGTTATCTCTATTATTAGTTGAATCATCTTTAATAGAAATACTAACAGCTCTGGTTCTAACTAAGTCTCCTTGATTTAAACTTTTGTTAGATTCTTTTGCATTTAATATTCCACGTTTAGAATCATAAGTTAAATAATCATCGGTAACTTGGGAAACATGTATCAATCCTTCCATAGTTCCAATGCTTACAAATGCACCGTATTCAACTACATCTGTAACAACACCCATAAATATTTCTTGTTGTTCAGGTTTAAAGAATATAGCTTCGAAAACAACATTATGATATGAAGCTCCATCACCCATAATGAGTCTGCCTTCACTAATTTCTTCAATACCGTTAACACAGATAAGTAAACCAAGTTTTTTATCTAAACGTCCTTCATAGGTTTTGTTTAAAGTTTTGATAGCAACTTCTTCAAGAGGCTTATCGAATTCATAAGGTGGAATTCTTACAGTATCCTCGATTTTTGTTTTATAATACAAGATAATCCCTCATTTAATTAATAAGTTTAATTAATATTATATTTTGCCTTCAACAGCAATATATTTTTTTTGCCTTAAATATGCAACTGTAATTCCTTTATCTTTTGCACGATTTTTCAATTCAATATCATTTGTAGCTAATACTTCTGAAACTCTAAGTAACGCATCATCCACAGTTTCATTTTCTAATAATGAAATATCCTTTATTTCAATTTTTGAAGAATTAGCTAATTTCAAGGCCAAATTTGCATTTAACCTTGTTTTTCCTTTAGTATTACGTTTCAAACCCTTCAATTCATTGATAACAAAGCTTGGAGTAGTTAATCTATAAGAAGGTAATAAATTTTCAAGTTCAGTGATGATATCCACATTGAACTGAAAAGGAACCATAAAAAAATTGGTATCTATTACAACTTCTTTAGAGTTCATTATTTGCCCTCTATTTAATAATACCGTAACCTATTAATCTCCAACGAGCCCCAACTCTACGACTTAAAGCTACCCTATCACCAGGGCTTGCGCAGACAGGCAATTTAAGAGTAACATCAACGACATTTTTCTTAGTTGAGGTAACTACACCAATAGTAGTTGTTGTACCACAATTAATCATTAATGGCTCTTTAATTTTAATTGGAGCAACATCACGTTCTTCTTTAGTACCTACAACACGGTCAAGCAAATTAGCTTCCATAGTGAAAGCATCCAATACTTCAGGTAAAGTACCTTCTTCACCAGCAACAGTTCCAGATAATGAATCTGATTTGGTTAATGATGGATCCAATTTAGTTGCAATACCCACAAGTCCTCCAGGACCTATTTCTTCAACTTGTTCTCCGTTTGCTTCAAGGCCGATAATTTCAGATTTTAAGGTGAGTCTTTCACCATTATTAGTAGGACCAGGTCTTATTTCAATGGTATCTCCAAGTTTAAATTTACCTTGGACCAAAGTTCCACCAATAACTCCTCCTTTAATTTTATCAGCACCAGAACCCGGTTTATTGATATCAAATGATCTTGCTACATGCATTAATGCAGTGTCATCAATATTCCTTTCCGGAGGTTGAATTTGTTTAAGCATTGTTTCTATTAAAATATCTACATTTGCACCTTGTTGAGCAGATACTGGTATTATTAAAGCATCTTCAGCACAAGTACCTTTAACAAATTCCTTAATTTCATTATAACTTTCAATAGCTCTTTCTTTTGATACAATATCAATTTTGTTTTGAACTACAATAACATCCTTAACACCGATAACATCAAGTGCCATGAGATGTTCTTTAGTTTGTGGTTGTGGACAAGACTCATTTGCAGCAATTACTAACACTGCACCATCCATAATTGCGGCACCAGATAACATAGTTGCCATAAGAGTTTCGTGACCTGGAGCATCAACAAAAGACACTTTTCTGATTAATTCGGTTTCGCTCCCACAGATTTCACATTTTTCAGAAGTAGTGTAACATTCAGGTTCATCGCATTCAGGACATTTTCTAAATTCAATGTCTGCATAACCTAAACGGATTGAAATACCTCTTTTTGTTTCCTCACTGTGAGTATCAGTCCAAATTCCAGATAATGCTTTTGTAAGAGTTGTTTTACCATGGTCTACATGACCAACCAAACCTATGTTAACATCTGACTGTACATTCACAGATAACCACCTTTTTATTAATTTTCATTCGACTTAAAAGTAAAATAAGAAAAATAGTAAAACTATTCTTCCTCTTCTTCATCAGCACCAAGAATATCAGCTATTGATTTGCTTCCAGCTTTAGTAACTACAGTGTTGATTTGCACAATATCTTCAGCAATAGTGTTTCCTCTTACGGTTTTTCTTCTTTTAACACCATCTGCTTTAGGATGATAACCGATACCGCCAGTTAATAAACTTTTGATTCTTCTAGTACCAGTAACATCTTTTTTCATGGTAAAACCGTTTTTGTCACTACCACCGGTAATTTTTAAAGTGTAACCATCTAAACCGACAATTCCACCATCAAATTCATCACCGATAACTAAACCGTTTAAAGCTTTAGTTTCATCGATTTCAACTTGATAAGATTCAGCTTTATCTGACACAACTACTTTGAATGCCATGGTATTCCTCCTTTAATTTTTTTAACCCTTATTTATTATTCAAAAAGACCAAATTGACCCCAATCAGGATCTTGTTTACGTTTAATTTCAACAAATTCATATAAAGTTTCAAATTCATCTTCTGTTAATTTATCCTTAAATTCTCTTTCAATGAATTTATAATGTTTTTCGGGAACATCAACATATAATTCGTCCCCTTCATCAAAGTGTTTTCCAACAATAGCGTCCTTAATAGCCATAGCCACCCTTTGACCTCTTGGAATGCTAGGTAATGTTTCTCCCTTATCTTCCATACTGGCTATTACACCAACATATTCGCCATTTTTATTAATTAAAGTTTGACCCTGTTTAATTGTACCGCTTAATGATTCGATACCAATAATTGCAGGTTTACTTTGGCGGAAAACAAGTTTTGGCAATGACATGAATTTTGCAGGCTTAATAATAGCATCATAGAATGCTTTCTTCTTAGCTTGCTCCATTTCATCAATCCAAGCTTCATATTCTTCAATAATTTGATAAATTACATCTCCTTTGAAGAGCTTAACATCTGAATTATTAAGATCTTCTAAAGAATTAGGATGAACATCCACATTAAAAGCAATGATTGCACCATGTGCATCATCTTCATTTAAAGCAATAGATGAATTAATTATATCTCTGCGATTTACATCTCCTATGTTAGCTTCACGAATAGGAATCTGTAAATCTTTCAATAATTTTACAATAGCTTCAAGAGAACCTAATGTATCAGCTTTAACCAAAATACCCTCATCTTCGGTACTTATTGTAATATCTTCAATTTCTTTTAGAATTTCTTCTTCAACGTTTTCCTCATCACTCAATACTCTAAGCGGAGAACCTGAAATAACATCATCTAAATTAGGAGCAGCTATCTTAATACCTGCAGCTGCAACCACTTCATCGAATTTTTGGAATTTCTTTTTGGAATCCCTCATTTCCTCCAATGGAAGCGGTCTTAAAATAGATCTGATTTTTGTGGTTAATACTTCATTTGAAGAAGTCATTAAAGCTATTTCATCATTAGTTCTTAAAACACCATCATAAATAATACTATCAATAGTAAGACCCAATCCTGTTTCTTCTTTGATTTCTAAAACAGTACCTTTAGCCGGAGCATCCTCATCAATTTCAAGCTGCTCTGTTAAATATTCCTGAGCAAGACCCAATAGCATTGCTAAAACTTCAATAATTCCTTCACCTGTTCTTGCACTGATAGGAATAATTGTAATCTGTGAAGCGAAGTTGCTTACCCTGTCGAATCTTTCAGACTGGAAACCCTCTTTGTGAAGTGTACCTACAATTTCATAGACTTTGGTGTCCAATTCCTGCTGAACACTAGGAGCCTGTTGTGAGAAAGATTCTTTAAATGAAACACCTTCATGTGCTTCCCAACCGAAAATCATATCGATTTTATTTGCCACAACAATGAAAGGAGTCTTATACATTTTAAGGATATTCAATGCCTCAAATGTTTGAGGTTTAAATCCTTCATTAATATCAAGAATCAATACTGCTAAATCAGCCAGTGCACCACCACGTTTTCTTAAACTGGTGAATGCTGCGTGACCTGGAGTATCAATGAAAAATAGTCCTGGAATTAAATCTTTGATAGTTAATCTTGAGATAAAATTTCCACATATCTCTTCAATAGTATCGTTTGGAATTTCAGTAGCACCAATATGTTGAGTAATACCTCCTGCTTCCCTATCAGCAACGGTACTGCCTCTAATATAATCTAATAAGGTTGTCTTACCATGGTCTACATGACCTAAAACGGATACAATTGGGGATCTAATTTTCATGTTATCTTTTATTTATAATAAATTATCTAAATTTAAATTTATTCGTAAATTAAATCATTGTCAACGATTTTGTAATCGCAAATTTCATCTTCATTAAAGAAAAGAGCAATTTCTCTTTCAGCAGATTCAGGAGCATCTGAAGCATGAATAATGTTTCTACCGGTATCCATACCAAAGTCTCCTCTGATAGTTCCAAGGTCTGCTTCCAAAGGATTAGTTGCACCAACTAATTTCCTGATAGTAGTAATAGCTTCTTCACCTTCAATTACCATAGCTAATGATGGGGATGAAGTGATGTATTCTACTAAAGTTGGGAAAAATGGTTTTTCAGCATGTTCTCCATAATGAGTTTTTGCTAAATCTTCATCAATTTGAATTAATTTACAAGCAACGATTTGAAGACCTTTTTCTTCAAAACCAAAACTTTTTTGAATCATTCTTTAACCCATTTAACTTTTCTTGGAACTCTTCCGAGTTTAATCATATTTTTTTCACATTTACTGCTACAAAAGAAATATATTGATCCATCTTTTTTAACGTACATTTTTCCTGTACCTTCTTCAATTTCTTTACTACAGAATGAACAAGTTCTCATGTTGTTACACCTTCTATGGAGTCTTAATTTCCTTAGCTTCTCTAATTGTATCAAGTAACATTAAGATGTCGCCTTCTCTTACAGGGCCCATAATGTTTCTTGTTAAAATTCTTCCTTTATCTCTACCATCAAGGATTCTGCATTTAATTTGCATTACTTCCCCAGTCATTCCAGTTCTTTTTAAAACTTCAATGACTTCAGCAGGAGTTCCTTCTTCCATTTTATCACCGTAAAAATCCATTAAAAGAATTTATTTATTCTTTTAATTCAGCAACTTTTTCTACGATTTCACTAACAGCAGCTTCAGCATCACCAGCGTCTACAATACATGCAGATGCGGTACCAACAGTTAATCCAGCAGCTCCACCAACTTGTTCTTTGGTAGGTAAGTATACGTAAGGAATTTCTTTTTCATCAGCTAATACAGGAATGTGTGCAACGATTTCAGCAGGATCTACGTCTTCTGCGATAAGTTACTTCGTTAGTACCTTTTGCTACTTTACCAGTAGCTTGTGCGGTTTCTAATGCTTCTTCAGCTTGTTTAGCTAATTCTTCAGGTGTGTCAAATTTTACATAAATGTTTGCCATAAAATATACCTCCTTTTTCATCTGGCTATGCCATCCATCGGCAGATATTATAATTCTTTTGAATCATAATATAATGTAATTATATATAGTTATATTATTTTTTAACTATAGAAATTACTCAAATTATTCAATAAGTGAATAATTTAATATAGTTTTTAATAATACTAATTCTTGAACAATTCATATATCACTAAATATAATCCCATAAATAAAAAACAGAGACTTTCAATACAAATACTTCTGAATTTCATATAATTTTTAGCAAAACTAAAAATAAAAATTTAGTAATTAATGAAATAATTCTAGAGAACTAGACATTATTAAATTGGTTCGCCTAGTATATAAATGTTTGTAAAAATAGGCCAAAATTAAAAATAAATTGACTTAAAAATAGAAATTAAATAAAAAGTGTAAAAGAGATAGTAATAAAATTACTATCCATGCTTATCAACAAATCTATTTGATTGCTAATTTTACATCTTCTGCTTTTACAGTTTTTCTACCAGCGTGACGTGCAAAGCCTACAGCTTTAGCAGCAATATCGTTACCGTAGTCTTCGATAGCTTCGGTTAAAGCAACTTTTGCGTCATCACTTACTCTTTGTGCACCAGCATTTTTTAAGATTCTTCCTACAGGAGCTATTGGTAATTCACTCATTATTTCACCTCATTAATTTGTTAATAAATAATTTAAATTTGCTTATATATAAATATATTGGTTTAATAGTGTTGATTTTTAATAAGTACAACACTAAAAAGCAAAACTTATTATCATGAAAATCAGTAGTATTATCTTTAAAAATGTTTTTCATACAATACTTTAAACATTAAAAGTACAAATTTAGTTCGAAATAATAAGAATTAAAAAGAAAATTTAAAATTAAAAAAAATTAAAATAATGAAATTAATGGAAATCCTATTTATTCATCAGGATTTTCCTTAAAGTATCAATATCAGCATCTACCTGTGTTGGTTGAGTACATGCATCAATTGCAGTATTTGGATCTTTAAGTAAGTGTCCGGTAACAACGCAAGTGATTGTTTCACCCTTGTCAACAACACCCTGATCAACAAGTTTTTTAAGACCTGCAATAGATGCTGCTGAAGCAGGTTCAACACCAATACCTTCAGTTCTTGCAAGCAATTTTTGAGCATCGAGGATTTCATCATCAGTTACAGTTTCAGAGTAACCATTTGAATCGTAAATTGCATTTAGCGCTTTGATGTCACTTACAGGAGCACCAATACGGATAGCAGTTGCAATAGTTTCCGGATTTTCAACAGGAACTACTCTTTTATCTCCTTTTTTAAATGCATTAGTGACAGGGCATGCACCTTCAGCCTGAATACCAGTCATCATAGGCAAATCCTTAATGAATCCTGCATCATAGAACTCTTTTACTCCTTTCCAGATAGCAGAAATGTTTCCTGCATTTCCAACAGGCAAGATTATCCTGTCCGGAGCTTGCCAGCCTAAATCACGGACGATTTCATACCCAATGGTTTTTTGTCCTTCCAATCTGTACGGATTGATAGAATTTAATAAATAAAGATGTTTTTCCAATGCAAGTGCGGTCATTGCTTCTAAAGCTTCATCAAAGTTTCCGTTAATGGACATTACTTCTGCACCATGGAACATAGCCTGAGCCAATTTACCCAGTGCAACTTTTCCGGAAGGTAAAAATACAATGCATCTTAGGCCTGCACGGGCAGCATATGCGGAAAGTGAAGCTGAGGTGTTACCTGTAGAAGCACATCCTACAGTATGTACTCCAAGTTCCATAGCTTTGGTCATTCCAACAGTCATTCCCCTGTCTTTGAAACTGCCTGTAGGGTTTGAACCTTCCACTTTAACATAGAGGTTTACTCCAAGTTCTTCTCCTAATTTGTCACATTTGCAAAATGGAGTTCCACCTTCATCAAGAGAAACAATTTTGCTTTCATCAACTGGAATGCATTCTTTAAATTTCCATAAATTATCTCTCCTTCCGTCAAAGATATCTTTGGAAACATCAATTTCATTAACTAGTTCAAGTACTGATCCACACTTTTCACAAGTATAGATTACTTCGTCATCGTCATATTCTTGTCCACATGAAACACATCTTATCATAAAATCACATTTATTATTTTTTTATTGTATATTATAAAAATTTAATTATAAATTCGGCAATCGGAAGCGTGAAATAAACCTCAATAATTCCGGCAATCACCATTAAAATTGAAGCTATTGCAAAAATCATGATAGCTTGCTTTAGCTTTTTTGAACTTGCATTATAGGAATTTTTCAAACTCACAACGACTGAATCACTTTTATCAAACCATAATGTCTTTAAAAATATGAAAAGGAAATTAAACAATATCATTCCGCTTGCACAAGCCAGAATAATTGAGGAAAACTCAAAAATCCCGTGAGGAATTATCATAAGCAATACGCTGACAATATTCTCGGCAGTGCCTACATAATAGCCTACGAAAAATCCGTTGAAGGCCAGCATGACTAATGAAAAGCAGCAGGCAACTCCAAAGACAAACATTTGAAATATAATTCTTAAGTTATTGAAAAATATATCTGCAAATGTTAATGTAATAACGCCTGACTGGACTTTCTGAGTTAAATCATCAACAACTGGATTGAAATAACTGTAAAGGTAAGGTTCTAAAACATAACCTAAAATCAATGAAGCGAAAAGTATTGCCGCAGAAAGACAAATGGCCAACTTGTTTTCACTGAAAGCTGATTTAATCTCATCAATCATTATATCAATGTTTTAGCAATTTCACGGGCTTCAACTTGCTTATCATGCAAATCATCGAAGAACTTTTCCATTAACTCGGCGGTTCTGACCTTACAGTCTCCGCAACGAAGGGTTCCGTTTAGACATTCAGTTCTGATTTTTTTAAGCTCTTCATCATCATCAATCAGGTGGTAGAGCAACATTTCATATATCACGCATTTATCTACTTCCCCACCTAATTCCTGTTGTTCTTTTAAGCTTTCTCTTCCGCCAGTTTTTGCGGATTTGACTTTTTTAACAACCTCTTTAGTATCATCATTAAGATAAATTGCAGTGTTCGGTTTTGAACTGCTCATCTTATCTCCAGTCAAACCTGTCAGGAATCTGTGATATGTAGATGCAGGAGTTAAAAATCCTAATTCTTCATGAAGTTTCTGGGCAATATCTCTTGTAAGTCTTATATGAGGATCCTGGTCAATACCTACAGGTACAACAACCTTTTTAGGACCTCCAAATTCTTCAATCTGCGGAAGCAAAATGTCTGCAACCTGTACCAGAGGAGCCTGAATATGGGCAATATTGGTTGAAGGAGTAAATCCATAAATAGCCTTCAACTGACTGAAATTGGTTTTGCTGGATGCTTTAAATGATAAATCCTGCAGCAATTTATTTTGAGACTGAAGATAAACATTGACATTGTCTTTTTCAAGGTCCAAACCCAATGCAATCCAATTTGTCAGATATTCATCAACAGCAATCTGGCGGCCTTTTTCAAAACTCATGCCTCTTGCAGCATAGGATTCCAAATCAGCAATAGGTAAAGACAGCATTGCACCTTTTTGCTGATACCATATCAATTGGTCAACAACCATTTTATGGCCAATATGCATTTGTCCACTTGGCATCATACCAGTTACAACTGCAAAATCTTTATTTTGTTTAATTAAGTTATTTATCTCATTAAATTCTCTGTGACCGAAAATAACTCCCCTTTTCATTAATCTTGGAGGGTTTTCAATGTCATCTATTATGTCTGAAACTTTACCAATACCAAACTGATTAACCAACTTGTCATAATCCAGGCTGAATGATGCCCATGGATCAATTAAATTTTCCACATTATCACCTATACACATCTTAAATTAATAATACTCTCAAGAATTATAATAGTAAATATAAAAGTATATTGAAATATGATGGCTTTCTTTAATTTAAATTAAGGTCTGGTCCATTCAACATTATAGTATGTAATATCAAAATCATCATCGACAATAGCCAAAAGAAGTTTCTTGTTTACACCGTGAGAAACCCTGACATAACTTGCAAAATCCAAAGCCTCAATACTATAATTTTCATAAATAATTTTAACCAAATAATCTGAGTGACCCTGACCAGGGGACCTTCCCCTGTCATATAATCTAAATTCAGAACCATATTTAAATCCGGTCTTTATAATGTATCCACGATCTTTTAAATCACGATAAACAATATATTTTGCATAGTTATTTTGTTCTTTTAAAAGATCAATCAAATAACCGATGCTGCATTCAATATCATCTTCATAAATGTCCAGACGCCCTTTTTCCAATAAATAGCATGCTTCAATTAAAGAAAGATTTAAACAATCAGCTTCAATTTTACCGAATTTACTTTTCTCATGCAAAGCAATTGGTCTTTTACTACCTTCTTCAATTTTAATTGAAACAATTTCATCAGATAAATTACCGCGCATTAAAACACCTAAAAAGAAATAAATTATATTTAATGCTAATAAATTTGAAATAAATATTATATAAATATTTGTAAAAAAAGAAAATTAAAGTTAAATTCTAATAAATATATTATTAGCCATTTCCAATGGAATATTTAACTCTTTTTCATCAATGGTAACTAAAAAATAGTTACTTACACGATTTTCATTGAATTCATAGCTTAAATGAGAACCGACTTTAATATCCATATCTGTAATTTCGTCTAAAAGTTTTTCATTTCCTCGAATAAATGAAACAGTTCCTTCACAACTGGATGTTAATTCAGAAATAGACAATAAATTAAATTTCCTGTTCATGATTTGATCGAAGTCTTTTTGTGAAAAACAATCCTGACAGCTTTCAAAATCAAAATTACAAGCAGGAATTATATTATTATCAGGACATAAATCAGGATGGTGCAGCATAGTACACAATGCCCTTTCAGCTTCATCAGATAAAGTATGTTCCATTTCACAAGCCTGCTCATGAACATTTTCTTCTTTAACCTTTAAAACATCCAATAGGAATTTCTCTAAAATCCTATGCTTTCTAGTAATTTTTTGAGCAATTTTCATACCTTCATCTGTTAAGGTAGCACCTTTATAAGGAGTATAATTAATATAACCCAAATTTTCCAGTTTTTTAAGCATTTGAGTTACACTACCCGGAGCAATCCCTAAATCTTTAGACAATGTAGTTGTAGAAACCTGTTCCCCATTACTTCCATTACGATAGAGAACTTCCAGATATTCTTCAATGTTTTCACTGATATTTTTGTCCGCAGCCATTAAACCACCAAGAAATATAATTAGTTTAATTTATATTGCTAAAAGTATAAAAAAGTTTTGGTATACCTAATAAACAGAATACAAAAAAAATAAGAAAAAAAGAAGATTAATAAATTAATATTAATCAATATTTAAATTTTGTTTTAATAATTTATCTTCTAGAATGAAATACTTGCATAAATTCCATGGAGAGAGTATGAACTGGTATACCAGTTTGCAACATATCCAAATGAATTTCTAGTACTTGTACAATCTGCAACATACCATTGACCGTCGACTAATACCTGAGCCCAAACGTGACCATAGGTACTTCCACTACTAGTAAATACACATGTTCCGTGAACATATCTAGCAGCAAGACCTGCAGTTCTAAACATGGAAATAACTAAATGTGACTGGTCAACACAGTTACCGGTTTTTGCATTGAGAGTACCGACAGCACCATATCTAGTATCATAATAGAAACTATATGAAACTTTATCCCTTACATAGTTGTAGATAGCTTTAGCCTTATCCAAATCACTGGTTAATCCTGAAGTAATTGAGTCTACAATTGATTTAATTGCGCTGTTTCCAACTTGACAGTTAGTAGTTGCTTTTAAATATTTTGAAACATCACTTTCAGTATTTTTCTGATTTATACCTGAACCAGTTGCTGACATTGAGCTGCTACTGCTTCCTGATCCATAAGTCACTACAACATAATTTGGTAAAGCACCATTGGTATTATAGTAAGCCAATACACGTGAGAATGAATCCACTAACTCGGAATAAATAATTTTACCTACTGCAGATGAAGCATAATTTGGAGCTAAATTATTTGTTTTAATAAATTTAGCCACATTGTTTGCAACAGTAATATAATTATCTTTGGTTAACTGTTCTGAGCTAATAGTATCACCAGATGGAGATTCAGGAGAACTTACGCCACTGATATAAGCAACATCAGTAGAGTTTGAATTACCAATTTGATATATAGCCTGACTCATTAAATACAGGAATTCAGCAGTGGTAAAAGTGATTCCACCAGCGGTAACAGTATTTGGAAGACTGCCTTTATCTGAAAGGTAAGTTTTCAAATTTGAAGCTCCAGTTAAAATGTTTTTGATTGAAATGGTTTTAGCAGTTGCAGTTGCACTTGATGGAGTAGCAGTTGAGCTACTTGATGAACTGCTTGATGAACTGCTGGCAGCAACATTTTTTATTTCAACCTGATTAGGCAATTGTGAATTGGTTTTATAATATGCCAAAATTCTTGAAAATGCATCAACAAGTTTATCATAACTGATTTGTCCTAAAGTGGAACTAGCATAATTTGGAGCCTGATTATTTGATGCTATGAAACTTACTAATCTGGATGCAACATCAACATAACCTGCCTGATTTAATTGACCTGTAGCACTTCCACTCGGACTTGAAGGAGCTGATGCACTTACAGGTGATACACCAGTAGTTTTACCAGAGTTAAGATTTACTGTAGCCTGAGCCATCATATATAAGAATTGAGGAGTTGTATAACTTACTCCACCAACAGTTACCTTTTCAGGAATGACTCCGCTGGAAGCAATTGATGTTTTTAAAGTATTTGCAGCAGCTAAAATATTTGCAACTGAAACAGATCCAGTTGTAGAACTTGATGAAGAGGATGAGGAAGATGAAGATGGACCAGTTATTGAATTAAAGTTTACATAGTTAGATAAACTCCATCTGAATATAATTGAACCGGTTGCACCAGCAGTAATTGATGCTTGAACATCTTGGGTAATCTCAGAAGTTGATAATTTTGTAACATCATCATCTGATTTGTAACCTTGTAATCCCATCCAAATTTCAGCACCTTTAGAATTTTGTATAAACCATTTTGTTACGGATGAAATCCATGAAGTTGATTTTCCGTAATTTCCTTTGTATGCCATAGGAACAAGTACATCCATATAGGAACTGAGAGCAGATATATCCTGACCATAATAATATATGTTGCTAGTTGTTTCAGGCATTACTGAACATGAAACAATTAGATTTGAATTTACCTTATGAATAGCATCTGCAGCTAATTTAGCAAATTGACTTATTGCAGCTGTTCCTCCGGAAGTTTTATAAGCAGTACCAGGATATCTTAAGTAATCAAAGTGAACACCTGCAACACCTTTAAGTGCAGCATATGTTTTAGCTTCATTGATTACAGTATTGAAGTAAGCAGTATTTGCAGATCCGCTTTTGACAGGATTAATCCAACCACCATCATAAAAGGTCTGCATCCAAATGTGAACCCTCATTCCTAAACTGTTTGCTGATGCAATCCATGATTCCACAGCAGATTTACCGTATAAAGATATTGCATAGGAATTTAAGAATAATTCAGTAGTTCCTTTGGAAGCAAGAGAACTTAAATCAACATTTTTCATATCTCCACCGAAAACCCAGTATCCATATCCAGCAGTAATTTGTTTTTCTGTTTTAACAACACTGATTTTCTGGCTGGAACTGCTTGGAAGGTTGAAAATATCTCCGTCAGCTTCATACTTGTAGGTTACAGTATAGTTTCCTGCACCAAGATTTGCACTGAATGTAGCATAACCGGTAGAAGAGGTAGTTGCAGTATAAGTTTTGCCGTTTGCAACTAATTTTACAGTTTTACCAGATAATGCCTTATTGTCTACGTCTTTTAATAATACTTTGAAAGTTTGTGAACCGCTATCGAAAGAAGTGCCACTGCTCCAGGTTATAGAAGTAGCAGTTCTATCTTTAACAGCAATTGTTGAAGATTCGCTTTTTGCGTTTACTTTAGAATCTCCTGCATAAGAGTAAGTAACAGGATAATTACCAACAGCTAATGAAATAGGTAAAGAGACTATTCCGTTAGTATCAGTAGTTTTTGTATAAGTTTGACCATTTAAAGTTAAAGTAACAACCTTACTAGCTAAAGGAACACTACCTGATGTTAATGCTAATTTAAATGTGCCTGTAACACCTTTTGCAAAAGTAGTACCACTTTTTATTGTGAATGTAGGGGTTTTACTTGGTAAAATGGTAATTTTATTTGAAGCACTTGATGCTTTGTAAAATGTATTTCCATCGAATTTATATTTTATAGTATATACTCCGTTAGCCAATGTAGGTAAAGTCAAATAAGCAATACCTTTACTGTTAGTTTTTGAAGTATAGGTTTTTCCATTAATAGTAAATTTAATAATTTTTCCAGCGCCCGGTGCATAGCCTAAACCATTAAGTAAAGTGACTTTGATTTTTTTGGTGTCACTTTTAAGGAAAGTATAAGCAGAAGTGGTTAACTTGGAAGTAGTGGATGATACCACTTTAACAGTATTAGTTTTAGTTAAACCATCTGTATTATATGAAATAATTTTATAGGTACCTCTTGCAAGGCTAGTCAATGAAAGGCTAGCTACACCATTGGCATTAGTTTTTACTGTATAAGTTCTTCCATTAATCTTAAACTTGACATTTTTGTTAGCTAAAGCTTTACCGTTGCTTTTTAAGAATGTTGCAGTAAATTTCTTTCCATCAGTATAAACTTTAGAAATATCACTTGATTGGATTGTGGATAAAATTTTGAAAGTTGTTGTCAGCTGATAATTTGTACTTGGATTAGTTGCAACAACTTTATAAGTACCAGGTTTAAGATTGACAGCTAAGGAAGCCACACCTTTTGAATTTGTTTTTACAGTATTTGTTGCACCATTTACGACTATTTTAACATTAGTATTTGCTAAAACATTTCCTTCAATATCAGTAAATGTTGCGGTGTATTTTGTACTTCCTTTATAATATTTAGTAACATCACTTGATTTGATAGTGTCTGCAATATTTACAGTAGAAGAAACATTACCGGCAGCTCCGTATACATCATCAGATGATACAGTTAAACTGGTAACCCCATTTACACCATCATTTGAATACGTTAATGTTGATAAAGTATTTGAATTTTCAGATCCTAAAACTTCTTCACTTGATAGAGAAACTTTAGATGAATCATTATCAACATTTGAATCACTAGATACAGAAATTTCTGATGAATCAGCAGTTTTCTCCAATGGGACTGAGACATCTGATGTGTCATCTACTAAGCTTGTAGCATATGAATCTGTAACATTAATCTCACTTGCTGAAATAGCACTCACTGAAAACAATACAGCAAATACTAAAAAAATAGTGAGCAATAATTGTTTGTTCAAATTAATTTACCTCCATAACAATTTTTTTAAACAACAGTGAGACTACCATCTCACTTCAACATTATTTATTACAAATATCTTATATAAACCTTTTTATTTCCAAAATAGCATTATTCTTTTTTATTTTTTAAAAATAACCTTAAAACTTACTGAAAATAAGGAAATAACTGAAATTATTGTTGAAAATCGCTCTAAAAAGATTTGACTATATGAAATAAAATTTAAAGTAACTTAACTATACTAAAATGAAATCTGTTATTGTAATGCTTATCATATAAAAATACATATATTTTAAAGCTATTTAAACTAAAAACATTGATTTAAAGTTATTAAGATTAAAAAACGATTAGTTTAATATAGTATAATTAAAAATAAGCTCTAAAAATAAAAAAAAAGAAAGATGTAAAATTATATTTACATCATAGGTGGCATTCCGCCCATACCTGGTGCAGGAGGCATTGGTGGCATACCACTTGCATCATTACCAGACTCATCAGGTCCGGTAGATTCCAATGCATTTCTAGCTGCAATCATATCATCAATACGTAAAATCATTTCAGATGCTTCACCTGCAGACTGAAGAGCCTGGATTTTAACCCTTAAAGGTTCAATAACGCCAGCTTCTTTCATATCAACAACTTCACCTGTAAATACATTAATACCGATGAATTTGGATTCTTCGTGAGCAGCTTTTAAATCTGCAATTAAGTTAATGGTATCGAGACCTGCATTTTCAATTAAGGTTTTTGGAATGATTTCTAAAGCTTCAGCATATTTTAAAATAGCTAATTGTTCTCTTCCACTTACAGATTCACCGTATTCTCTTAATTGTTTTACCAAATCAATTTCACAAGCTCCTCCACCAATGAGAACTTTACCTTCTTCAATGGTAGCTGCAACAACACCTAAAGCATCATCAATAGCTCTGGAAATTTGTTCGGTTACATAACGTGTACTGCCTCTTAAAACAATAGATGAAGCTTTTGGATTTTCACATTCTTCAATGAAGGTCAATTCATGGTCAAATAATTTATCAAGATATACGTGACCTGCAGTACCTAATTTATCAGGAGTTAAATCTTCAATATCACTTACAAATTTAGCGCCGGTAGCTTTTTCAATTCTTTCCATGTCAGATTTTTTAACTCTTTTGTAAGCCATGATTCCTGCTTTTTTCAAGTAGTGTTCTGCCATATCGTCAATACCTTTCTGACAGAATAATACGTTACAACCTGAATCAATTACTTTTTGCACTAAATCTTTAATCATTTGTTCTTCTTGAAGCAGGAAAGCTTCGAACTGATCAGGACTGGTTATGTCAATTTTAGAATCAGTGTTAATATCTTTCAATTCAATAGGATATTTTATAATAGCGATTTTTGCATCTTCAATATCTTTTGGCATGCTTTTAGATACAGGAGCCTTGTCGATTACAATTCCTTCTGCTAAAAATGAATCTTCTACAGCATCACCGGAAACTCTTTGAATATTAATGTTTTCGATTTCAGATTTTCCGTCTTCTTCAATTCTTAATGCTGCTTTTACAACTAAATCTGCTAAATGTTCTTTTGCATAATCAGAACCTTTACCACTCATTGCAGTGACAGCTACTTTTTTAAGAGTTTCTTCATCGTCTGCATCAATAGCAATATCATTTAAAAGTTCAATAGCTTTTGCAGTAGCATTCCTATATCCTTTTACAACAACAGATGTTGCAATACCGTCATCTAATAATTCTTCAGCTTTAGCTAATAATTCACCTGCAATAACAACTACGGAAGTGGTTCCGTCTCCAACGATTTCTTCCTGTTTTTTTGCAGTTTCAACAAGCATTCTAGCTGCAGGTTGGTTAATTTCCATTTCTCTCATGATAGTTGCACCATCATTGGTGACAGTTACATCACCTAATGAATTAACTAACATTTTATCCATACCTTTAGGACCTAAAGTAGTTCTTACAATACCAGATAAAACTTTAGCCGCTGTGATATTCATTCTTAAAGCATCTCTTTTTGAATATCTTTCGGTTCCTTCAGGAAGGATGAATATTGGTTGATTTGCCATTTCATAATCACCTTAAATTTTTTTTAATAAAATAATATAAAAGTAAATTTTTATACATATATAATATAAGTAAGGGTAATATAAAAATATTACCCATTAATCTAACTTTAGGTGTGTTAATGTACGAAGACATAATAAATGAAATCAAATCCAATCTGGGAGAAAACCCTGACTTGAATAAAAAATATTTATCCGGACAAATTGAAAAATATGCCGACCATCCATATAATAAAGAAATAATAAAAGAGATTTCACGCATGATGTGGGATTGCCTGTCTGAAGATGAAAAAAACGAATTTATCGAAATATCCGAAAAGGAAAATCCCATAATAGACATTTTAAATGACATCTCATACGACATCGAAGAGGAAGAATATAAAACCGCTTTAAATAAATTAGACAAGTTTATGGAAAGTTTTCCGCCAATGTTTGAAGACGACAAGGTAAGCGAGTATCACTTTTTTACCAGTCCCCTCGAAGAGACATTATTCAATGAATACATTGGTGCTGAAAAAACAGTACGATACATTCCCGACAATCAGCCTTTACTTGACCTTTATTATATTTACGGATTTTTGCTTTTGGAAAATCAGCAATACGACAAAGCAGAAAAATACCTGAAAAAAGCAATTAAAATCAACCCTGTGTCTTCAAGAATCATTTTAGAGTTATGTGAAATCTACAAAGTCCACACCTATACATATAACAAATATTTCATGTATGCAACAGATGCACTCCAATATGCTTATTATCCCCAGGACATTGCAAGATGCTACAGGTCACTTGGATATTACTATATTGAAGAAAATCTGATGGAAACCGCCTTTGCACTGTTCAGATACAGTATGGAATTTGAATTGAATCCGATGGCATACACTGAAATAAACTACATCAAAAGCAAAGATCCGCAAATTGACCTGACAGTGGACGAATCAATTGAAATACTTAAAAACAAGAATATACAAGTCGGAGTCAACCCCTTCATTCTAGAAACACTGGATAAATTGATTGAGGAATATGAGGAAAATAAACTGTATAACCAGACACTGTATTTCCTAAAGTTAAAATATGATATTACAAATGACAGTGAAACTCTTGAAAAAATAGAAAGCATTCAAAATATATTAATATAATATATTATATATTATATAACAAGGTGATTTCAAATGTGTTCTAGCGGAGGGCCAATGGCCGACATAGATTTAAAAAAATTGAAAACAAAAAAATACCGATGTAAAGACTGTGGAAATACATTCAAAGGACTTGGAAAAAAAGTCGTTTGTCCGTCCTGTCAAAGTGACAACGTGGAACTAGCAGAGTAAATTCATTTACTCTCTTTTTATTTTTTTTAGTGATTTTTATGAATATTGATTTTAAAAATGATGAAATACTATTTCTTGAAGGAGAAACCGGAATGGTGGGGATTGTTAAGGTAGCCTATGAAAATAAGATGCTTTTTATTGCAACCCAGGACAACGAAGAGATAGTTCAGTTTTTAGAATCAGACGACATAATTGCCGTGTCAAACTTTAAAAAAGACAAAAGGGCGATACGTTCACAGGCTTACTTAAGTCGTGAAGAATCTTCACCGTTAGTTATTTTAAACAAAGACCATCCATCAACAAAACGCTTAGAAACTGTTATATCCATAGGAGATGGAGTTAACCTAAACTGCAACATTACACCAGGAACACACCCAGAACAGAATATATTATGTTCATGCGACAGTTTATCCGGACTTGAAATACTGAAAACACCGACAGGTGTGAAATTAAATAAAGACTTTGACAATTATACAATTGAAGAATTTTAGGTTGAAAAATGTTATTTATCGATTCATTTTACATGTTTTTAGGTCAGTTGGTAGTTATTGTAGCTATTCTGATTTTAATCCTCTTTGTTATTGTATTGATTTTAGGTTATTTGATAGCCCGAAAAAATCAGATAAAATTTCCAAGATTCCTATTGTATATTGTCGATTTATTATATTCACCTTTCAAAACAATAGCTCATTTTTTAAAGCTTGATGACCATCTTATTGACAACATTGCAATTAGAGTCAGGGATGACCTCAACAAAGAGAGATTTAAAGAAATCCCTGCAGAAAAAACATTAATATTTCTACCGCACTGCCTAAGACACAGAGACTGTCCGGCACCGCTTCAAAAAGAAGGCCTCAATTGCAGTGAATGCGGTTTATGTTCAATCGGAGCCATTAAAAAAAAGGCAGAACCAATGGGATACAAATTATATATTGTTCCGGGATCAAGCTTTGTTAAAAAAATAGTCATGGAAAATAAATTTAAAGCTGTCCTTGGAGTTGCATGTCATGAGGATTTAAACCAGATGATGATGCTTCTATCAGATTTTTGTCCGCAAGGAGTTCTGCTTGAAAAAACAGGGTGTTTTGAAACAAAAGTAAATATTAAAAAAGTATTTGAAAAGATAGATTCCAAATACTAATCATCAAAATATCTCACAAAATCATCGGATTCTGGAGTTTTAGAAAATTCCTCTATAAAATCATTCAAATCCTTTATAAATTCTTCTTTTCTTTTATCAAAATCCCCAATTTTGGAGTAGTCTTTTTTTATCGCTAAATTCATTATAATATCATCAGTTTCAAGGGTCAATTCAGGATACAAGGTATCTAAAAACTCATCCATTTGATTAACCTCTTCCAAGTTCCTGATGAGCTCTTGCAAGGTGTCCTGCTGCGAGTGCTCCTACAAGTGACAATTCACCAGCTAAAACAGTACTTGCAACAATCTCTGCAAATTCACGAGCTTTACCTGAACCTGCAACGCCCAAAATTTCCAGTCCTTCATGAGCTACTTCAAGACTTGTTCCACCACCAACAGTAGCTACAGGCAAATCAGGCAAGTTTACTGAGAAATATAAATCACCGTCACGATTTTCAGCGGTTGTTATTCCTAAAGATCCTTCAACGACATGTGCCGCATCCTGACCGGTTGCTAAAAATATTGCCGCAACCATATTTGCATAATGGGCATTGTATGCCATGCTTCCGCTTGCTGCAGAACCTACGAGGTTTTTAGCAATATTTACTTCAACAATCGCTTCTGCAGTAGTTTTGAGTTTTTTAGCTACAATATCTTTTGGAACCAATATATCTGCTATAACACTTTTTCCTCTTCCTTCAACGACATTTATAGCAGCAGGCTTTTTATCAACACAAACATTACCGCTTAATGCAATGTGAGTTGCAGTTGTCTCTTCTGCAAGTTTTTCGAGAATTTTTTCAGAAGCTATTGTCACCATATTCATTCCCATACTGTCACCTGTTGAGAACACGAATCTAGGATAGACATAGCTTCCAACAATTAAGATAGGGTCAATTTTAACAAGTTTACCATGTGAAGTTGTACTTTCGGCAATTTCTTTTAACTCATCGAAATTATCAATAAACCACTGTTTGATTTTTAAAGCATCTCCAACACCGCTACATTTAATTGCAGGTGCACGAGTCATAATGTCTGAAACTACTCTTGCATTAACCCCTCCGGATGAGGTTATAGTGGATGCTCCTCTGTTGATTGATGCAACCAATGCTCCTTCAGAGGTGGCAAGTGGAACAAATACTTCCCTGTTGCAGTATTCACCATTAATTTTTAATGGTCCTGCAATACCCATCGGAAGCTGTAAAACACCGATTGAATTTTCAATGTTACGGGCAGAAGCCCTTTCCATATCCAAAGTGTAATTTGAGATATTGGACAATTTTAAGTCATACTTCTGTTCGAGAAATTCTCTTCTGATATCTGTTGCCTCTTTTGGGGAAACTTCCTTATCAACCTGATAAAGTTTCATTTCACCATTCAATAATTTATCAATAATTTCTTGATTTGTCATTACATAACCTTTTTAAGTAAATCTACAATTTCAGATGGTTTTTTAGCTACTTCAACACCTGCTGCATTTAAAGCTTCTGTTTTACTTGCAACAGTACCGGAGTTTCCTTGAATAATTGCTCCTGCGTGTCCCATTCTTTTGCCGGGAGGTGCAGTTCTTCCTGCAATGTATGATACAACAGGTTTGTTCATTTCTTCAGCAATGAATTTACCTGCTCTTTCTTCTGCAGTTCCTCCAATCTCACCGATTAAGACTACTGCATCAGTCTGGTCATCTTTGTCAAATCTTTTTAAGATATCAACGTAATTGTCTCCGGTTACAGGGTCTCCACCAATACCGACAGCTGTACTTTGTCCGATTCCTGCATTGGTAAGTTCGCTTGCTATTTCGTATGTTAATGTACCGCTTCTTGAAATTACACCAACATTACCTTCCTTAAAGATATGGGTAGGCATGATTCCTAATTTACCAACACCCGGAGAGATGATTCCAGGAGTGTTCGGACCAATGACAGTTGTGTCCATCTGTTTTGCATATGCCATAATTTTCATACTGTCATGAACTGGGATATGCTCTGAGATAATGACAACCAAGTCCAGGTGTCTGATTGCTTCAAAAGCAGCGTCTTTTGCAAATCTTGCAGGTACAAAAATAATTGAAGCGTTTATATCCACTTCTTCAGTTGCTTCCTCCATGGAATTGAAAATTGGTACCTGGTCTAAAAATTTCTGACCTCCTTTTCCAGGGGTAAGGCCTGCAACAATGTTTGTATTATATTTCAACATTTGTTCAGTGTGAAAAGAACCTTGTTTTCCGGTGATTCCTTGAACTAAACATTTTGTATCTTCATTTAACAAAATCATAATATTTACTCCTATCTTAATATTCTAGTTTTATTTTCAAATGGAACAGCCAAATCAATCACATTACCGTTCATAAATGCAGTGGCTGAGAATATTACACTGCCCGGCAATACATTGCAGGTTGTTCCTCTTTCAACCAAATAAGTATTCTTATTTCCAAGTGCAGCTCCAATCATTGCACCGGCTATGACTCCGACAGATTCTATATCTTCAATGGTAGCCACTACAACAGGATCATCAGTTTCAGGTGAAACATAACCGACACCAGGTATTTTTCTTGCCTTCGGCTCTATGTAATCTGAAATATCTGTAAGATTTTTCATCCCTTTTGCAGCATCAATGGCAGAATTTGCAACATCTGCTACAAAAGGTTCTCCCCCATATGTATCAAAGCCCAAAACAATAGCATCAGGATATCTGTCTGGCCTTATAGCTGCTTCAGCATATGAAATTCCTTCACCTGCATCTTCAGGATTATCAGAAATTCCAGACAAATCGCCCATGTTTTCTGCACTTTCTTTTAAAACGTTAACAATACCTTCATTAATAGATTCAAGCAGATCGTCTTCAACAAATGCACTGACAACCACATCGTCACCAGTGACATTTGTTAATGCAACATCACTTGCACCTAATTGTTTTACTTTATAAAGGTTATTTTCTATAGTCTCTACTAGCTTAGTACTGCATGATACATCATTTTTGGATATATCTGCACCTATAGCTGTAATTTTCAAATTAACACCTTTTATAATTGATTTATCAAATAAATAAAATAAAAATATTTTATTGGTATATATTTTGTTGTTCAATTTATATAAATATTGGCAGATGTATGAAGAATGCCAAGAAATTCATATATAACCATCGTAGAATTTTTACAAATTTAATGCTTTGATTACCTCAAAAAATTGTTAATGTTAACAAGCAACATCCCCCAGATAATAAAGAAAATTTAATTAATAGCTTAATAAATATATAGTAATCAATGTATTCACAAACTAAAATTGCAATTCCAATTTTTCAAAAAAATTGCAAAGACGTTATTGAAGTAGCTAGAGACTGTATTGATAAAGGCGCTGACGTGTTGGAATTTAGAATAGACGCCCTGAAGAATCCTGAAATTTCAGAAATTAAACATACTATAGAAGAAATCAACTTTCCGATGATAGCTACCAATAGAATCAGTTCCGAAGGAGGATCTTTTAACGGAACCGAAGAGGAAAGGTTCAACATATTATATGAATGCTGTGATTTAGCGGATTATATTGACATTGAACTTCAATGTGATGATGAATACATAAATAAAATCCATGATACCGGTGTAAAAACAATTGTTTCATATCATGATTTTGAAAAAACACCCGATTTAAATGAAATCCTGTATATTGTTGAAAAAGAGCAAGAACTTGGAGACATTGCTAAAGTCGCTTTTATGCCTCAGGATTTGGAAGATACATTAACCATATTGGCAGTTCTTTCACATTGTGAAAACACAATTGCCATTTCAATGGGAGATTTGGGAAGCTATACTCGAGTTATGGCATCTAAATTTGATTCACCAATTACTTTTGCAGCCGGAACCGATGTAACAGCTCCAGGCCAGATTGACATTGAAACCATGAAAGCGCTTCTCAACATGGACCTAAATATCATGGATGAGTGATTTTAATGGCTAAAAAGATTATTTTAGCTTTAATTATACTTATTTTATCAGCTTCATTATTTCTGATGTTTTTTGTAAACGATAATGTTAATGTCTATATTGACGGTGAAAATGTTACTGTAAGCACTCAATCACTTTCACATAAAAATACAGAGCAGTTAAATGAGGAAATATGCAATCTAACTCTTAATGTGATGAATGACACAAAAGCCAATATTACTACATTAAAAAACGGAATAAAAAGCATTTGCATTGATTATGGTCTTGAAAACATGGAAATTAACATTGATTCAAGCATCGGTAAAAATCAAATACCAGTAATAGTTCAAGTAGAGGGAACATCAATGCTTCCGACACTGCAGGACGGACAGACTGCATTTATAAATAAAACCCATAACATCCACGTTGGAGACATAGTCGTTGCGGAATCTGATGAATACGGAGGTATCATCAAGAGGGTTGGTGACATTAAAGGTGATTCAGTATATCTTATAAGCGACAACAAGGATGTTTCTTATGAATACATCAACGGCAGTTTATATGAAATCAAAGGAATAACCACATGGGTTGATATATCAGACATTAACGGTGTTGTTATCGAATATTAACATTAACATCATAAAATTCTATTTTTCAGACAAGGATATATCCCCTAAAGAAATTGTGTTAAAAAAATAAGATGCACGGCGTTAATGTAAAAAACGATTAATTAAATTGCATTAAAAAAAGATTCGTAAAATTAAATGGTGTGGACAAGGATAATCAGATTATCCTTGTCAGTAAGTACATAGTAGTTTACCACGTATTACAATGAAAAATGTCAGTAAAAACAGCAATAATTTTTAAAGGGATTTAAGCTTATTCAATGAGTTGCAATTAACCGCCATTTTTTACCAACATTTTAGGTTATATATTATTGTACGTCTAAATCGCCTTATCACCTTCTTCACCTGTTCTGATTCTGATAACATTTTCAAGAGGATATATGAATATTTTTCCATCCCCAATATTACCAGTATAAGCACCTTTTTTAATTGCATCAACAATTAAATCTACACCTTCGTCCTTGACAATTACTTCAATACGAGTTTTTGGAATCAGATCAATACAATAGCTGGAACCTCTGTAAGATTCCCTTATACCTCTTTGACTTCCCCTTCCTTTTACTTCAGTTACGTTCATTCCTTCGCATCCTACATCCAGAAGGGCATTTTTAACATCATTCAGTTTTTCCTGTCTTACAATCGCAACAATACTTTTCATTTATTCACCTCATTAATTTAAGTTGTATGCAGATTCCTTGTGGAGATTGGAATCGAGGCCTCCAATTTCTGCACCTTCGTCTACTCTTATACCGTTCATTGATTTATCTAGTATTTTAGCCAGCACATAACTGACAGTAAATGAATAAACAATAGTTGCAATTACGCTTATTATCTGAATTAAAACCTGATTAGGATTACCTGCAATTAATCCTGCAACACCGCCAACGGCCGGAACAGCAAATATTCCTGTTGCAATTGCTCCCCAAACTCCTGACATACCATGTATACCCCATACATCTAAGGCATCGTCATATCCTAGTTTAGGTTTTAACCAGTAAACTGCAAAGTATGAAACAATTGGAGCAACCGCACCTATTATTAAAGCACCGAATACATCAACAAAACCTGCTGCAGGAGTAATTCCTACCAAACCTGCTACTGCACCAGAAATTGCACCAAGGACTGTTGGTTTTCCAACAAAATATGTATCGATGATTGTCCATACTATAAGACCTGTTGCTGCAGCCACATTTGAAACAATTATAGCGTTTGCGGCCAATCCGTCTGCTGCAAGACCTGACCCTCCATTGAATCCCATCCATCCGAACCATAGAAGTGCTGCTCCTAAAACAGCATAACCTAGATTGTGTGGAATTAAGGAGATATCTTTCCTTTTACCTAATACTAATGCTACAGCCAATGCAGAAATACCTGAATTGATATGAACTACTGCACCGCCTGCAAAATCAAGTGCACCCATTTGCATGAGCCATCCTCCGCCCCATACCCAATGGGCAACTGGGACATATACAAGGCAAATCCAGATTGTAATAAATATTACCCATGCTTTTGTTTTCATCCTTCCAACTAAAGCTCCGGACATAATTGCACAGGTTATACCTGCAAATGCACACTGAAACATTACAAACAGCAATGTTGGTATTGTACCTGTGAGATCCTCCAGACCAATTCCCTGCAAAAAGAAATTGGCGGGTGCGCCTATCAATCCATTTATGTCATCTCCAAATGCAAACTGGTATCCGAATATTACCCAAACTACACTAACAATTGAAAATGCTATAAATGTTAAAAAAATTGTATTTAAAACGTTCTTTCTTTTACTTAATCCTCCATAAAAAAATGCTACTGCAGGTATACTCATTATCAGTACGAGCAGTGTACAAGTAAGAACCCATGCAGTATCACCAGTGTCAAACATAACCATTTTATCTTTTCTCTTAAAATTATTTTTAGTATCGGAAGTGATATGTCGGAAGTATCCTTCCGATATAAAATAATTGAATATCATCATATATAAACATTTGCACCAAGACACCTAAATTTTGAAAAAACATTGACAGAATGACATGAAAATACCAATAAAATCTAATTAAATAAGAAAATATTAAATAATAGCTATTGAAAAAAATAATAATAGTATAGTTTAAATTTTTTAATAAAATAGAAAATAGTGTTATTATGAGAGGGTCAATAAAAGCCAATTTGATAATATTTTTAATAATAGCAGTAACAGCATTTATTATCAGCAGCGCTTTTGCAAATCTAACAATTACAGAGGAAAATCACTCATATAAATTAAGTTCAATTGAAAATGACTCATTTGAACCGACATATATTGATGAAGTTCCGACAATAATCCCTAAAACAGAAACAAACACAACCAATAGCACTAACGAGACAAACAAGACAATAGAAATAGAAAATTATACATGGAATAAAAGCATTGAAAATGGGAGGAGTGGAAATGACCGAAAAGAAAAAGTTCATTAGAGACAGTGTCTATGGAGATATTAGCCTAAACAAGTTCGAAGAAAGAATTATGGACATGCCCCAATTTCAACGTTTAAGAAGAATCAAACAGCTGGGTTTGATTAGTCTAATCTATCCCGGAGCAACCCACACACGATTTGAACATTCAGTTGGAACAATGAATTTGGGATCAAAACTTGCAACAGAACTGGATTTATCAAATGATGAGGTCGAATTGATAAGAGCATCTGCCCTGCTGCATGATATTGGACATGGTCCATTTTCACATGTATCAGAAGGAGTTCTGTCAGTTCCTCATGAAGAACTGACCAAATATGTGGTTACAAAAACATCCATGAGAGATTTGCTTGAAGAAAAATTTGACGTCAATAAAATCGTGGACATAGTTAACGGAAAAGGTTATCTCGGACCTATCGTTTCAGGAGAGCTTGATGTAGACAGGATGGATTATCTTTTAAGAGATTCCCACAACACAGGTGTTGCATATGGTGTTATCGATTATGAAAGAATAATATCAAATTTAACTCTTGAAGACGGACTGATATTGGATATTAAAGGTGTTCAGGCTGCTGAAGGAGCATTGGTATCAAGATATTTCATGTATCCAAGTGTATATCAGCACCACACAACAAGAATTGTCAATTCCATGTTTAGAAGAGCATTGAAAACCGTAATTGATGAAGGAATCATTAATGAAAACGACATTTACAAATATGACGATGCAGAAATCATAGGAGTCTTCAGGCACTGTGAAAACGATTTCGTAAATGACATAATGACAAGACTGGACAACAGGCGCATCATGAAAAGAGTGGAAAAAATAAGGCTCGATAATTTTAAATATCCTGAAAAAATGTATAAGATTGATCAAAGCACCCTTAGAAAAGCTGAAGAGGAAATCGGCGAAGATTATGACATCGATCCAAATTATGTATACATCAACATAGCAGCATATCCTCGCTTTGATGAGATGAAAACCCAGGTAAGTGTGGACGGCAAATTATATCCATTAACTGAAATTTCAAACATTATAGGAGCGTTGAGCAAAGCCAGATTCAATATCCCAGATATTAGCGTTTATGTTGATGAAAGTGAAAAATCCAAATTTGATAAATTTAAACTTGAAAATTATCTTGATTTGCCTGAAATTGACAGAGAAAAATTCCACGGCATTCATTATGACCAAATTAAACTATTCTAGGAGATAAAATGATAGTTGTAGCAATAACCGGAGCAAGCGGAGTAATATATGGAATAAGATTGCTCGAAGTCCTGAATGAATTGAATATTAAAAACAGTTTGGTAATCAGTGATGCCGGAAAAATCGTTATAGAATCAGAAACCGAATACAGCGTCGAAGACGTAATAAAAGTGGCAGACACATACTATGATTTCAATGACCTGACCGCTTCTATAAACAGCGGATCATTTAAGGCCGATGGCCTGGTGATTGTGCCGTGTTCCATGAAAACATTATCTTCAATAGCCAATGGATATGGAGCAAATACAATTACAAGAGTGGCCGACGTCAGCCTTAAAGAACGAAGAACCACAGTTATTGTTCCTCGTGAAACTCCACTTAGAAGCATTCACCTGCAGAATATGCTAACATTATCACAAGAGGGAGCCATAATCCTACCTGCAATGCCTGGATTTTATTCAACACATGACAGCGTTGATGACCAGATTAATTTTGTTGTAGGAAAGATTCTCGACTCTTTAAAAATAGAAAATAACTTATTTAAAAGGTGGGAATAAATGTTAGAAGATAAGGATTTTATTAAATCCTGTGATGTTCCCGGACCAACCAAGGAAGCTATCAGAGCAATTTTGTTATACAAATCTGAAGTAACCTCCGATGATAAGGTTGTCGATTGCGGATGCGGTACTGGAGGACTTACATGCGAGTTTTCCCAAAGAGCCCGTCAAGTAATATCCATTGATACAAATCCTGAAGCGATTGAAACAACAAAAAGAAATCTTGACAAATTTGGACTGGGAGATAATGTCACATTAATTAATGATGACGGAGCAAATGTCATAAAGGATATTGATGATATTGACATTGCCATTGTTGGGGGCAGTGGCAGACAGCTTGAAAATATCCTTGACCTTGTTGATGAAAAATTAAATTCAAAAGGCAGAATACTGATAACTGCGATATTGGTTGACACCAAAGTGGAAGCAATCAACAAACTTAAAGATTTGGGATATAATCCTAAAATCATGGAAGTTAACGTTTCTAACGGACGAGTTTTAGACCGTGGAATACTGATGATTAGTGAAAACCCTATTGCAATAATTACTGCCAAAAAAAGATAAAATTAAATGGAGATTAAAATGGATTCACATAAACGTTGGAAGATAAAGTTTTCATTATTAATGATTGTTTTAATAATCATTATTTATGGATCAAATTATCTTGTATTAGGAGATGCTGAACATATTATATCATACATATGGACACATTTAGGTTTTATTCCTGTTGATATTCTTGTTGTAGCATTTTTACTTGATGAAATTATTGAAAGAAAAGAAAAAGAAGCTATGCTTGAAAAACTTGATATGCTCATGAGCACATTCTTTTCTGAAGTTGGAAATGAACTGATCAGTCAATTAAGCAGTGCAAACAAATACAAAGCAAGTACAGAAAATTTAAAATCCATCAAAAACTGGGACGATGCAGACTATGAAAACAAACTGAACGAACTTAAAGGTTCCACTGTTGACTTTTCTGCAACAGATATCGCTCCGGAAGAAAGAGAAGAATTTTTGGAAAACTTAAGAAAATTACTGTCAGACAAAAGAGAATTTATTATTAACTTAATAAATAATCCTAATTTGCTTGAAAAAGAAGAGTTCACCAGTTTAATCAACGCCATTCTTCACCTTGATGAAGAACTGGAACACAGAACTGATTTGGCTCTTGTTAATGACACTGACTTCGGACACCTGAATGGAGATATGCAAAGGGTATATGAAAAACTGGTTTACGAATGGGTCTATTATTTAAGATACCTCAACAAGCATTACCCGTACATGATTGCATTAATCATACGTACCAATCCATTCGATGAAGATGCGGATGTCTATGTAAAAGAATAAAATATTTGAGGTTTAATATGAGTAGTGAAATTAAAAATAATGAAAATATTAAATCTTGCATTATTTTATGTGGAGGTAAGAGTAGTAGGATGGGTCAGGATAAAGGTTCCATGATTATTCAAGATAAACCTATGATAAAACACATCCTTTCTACATTAAACCACCAGATAAATGAAGCTATAATTGTTTTAAATGACCAAAAAAGAATTGAGAAATATGGGGAATTCATAAATCCTTCAGATTACTCATACACCATCACATTTGTTGAAGACACAATTAAAAATAAGGGACCTATGCCCGGAATAATGACCGGCCTTTCCTGCATAAACAGTGATTATGCATTAATTTTACCATGCGACAGCCCTTATGTTTCACAAAAATACATCAACACTATTTTTAAGGAAAATGACGGCAAATATCAGGCCGTTGTTCCATATCATGATGAAAATTTGAAACTGAAAACATCAGAGCCCCTTCATTCAATATATAACAGAAACATCGTTCCGGTAATTGAAAATTTAATTAAAGAAGATGTTTTGCACATCAAGGGACTGATAGAAAAAATAGATACGAAATTTGTATTAATAGATAATAAAAAAATAGAAAAAAAAGAATTTAGAAATCTTAATCGTCCGTCAGACATTTAAAGATATTCTATTAACTCTTTTACTTTACCAACTGCAGTATTTACACAGTAAAGGATTTCATCTTTGGTTAAAGGTTTTTCGCCACCTTTTTGCATGGAGCAAATGTGACCGTCTTTTGTAACACCAACATTTAAACGAGCAGCAGCTACTCTTTCTTCATCCAATGTTGGGTCTAAAACCATTTTGTCACCAATTTTAACGAAAGTACATAAAGCCAATTCGTTATTGATTGGTAAATCGAATGTTTCATCTTCACTGAGAACTACTTCTTCATCAACGATACTTGCAACAGGCAATTTAGTAGATTTGAGTGCTGCCATTACAGCCAATTCACATGCATCGAAAAGGTTTCCGCAATTGTCGATAATATGCAAGTCAATGAAAAGCATCCAGACATGTTTTCCTTCTTCAACACATAATTTGTCCAATTCTACCAATTCACTTTCACGAATACCTCTGTCAACTACACGTGCAAGTTCAATTGAATCATCACTAGGTGGTCCTGGTTCAAAATTAGGATCAGCCATTGGTAACATTTCACAGTTAGTCATTAAAACTCCTAAATCAGGAGTGTCAGGGAATGGGCTTCCAAGTTGTGGTTTAATACCTACAATAACTTGAGTTCCACCGAGAGTTACACGAGCAGAACCTTCAGCTTTAGAAATGACATTAGTTTCAATAGTAACATCCCTATATTCAGTTAATTGTCTGCCATCTTCTCTTTTATCATTTTTGACAAGGTTGTTAATACTTTGTCTTGTAATTTCTGGTACTATATCCATATTATCCACCCACTATTCTGTAGAATACTTTTTCATTAAAGCTTCTTTTTGAAGTTCACTCACTTGACGACATCCTTCCATAGCTAAATCGATTGCTTTTGCAAATTCTTCTTCAGTTAAATCACCGTCACTTTGCAGTAATGTAATTTCACCTGTTCTAGGCATCATAGCTATAGGAACATCAGCCTGTCCTTCTTTGTCTTCCACTTCAGACAAGTCAAGTACAATTTCATCATTTACTTTACCTGCAGCACATCCTACAACAATATCTTTCATAGGAATTCCTGCATCAACTAATGCAACGGAAGCTGCTGTAATTCCTGCACAACGAGTTCCTCCTTCAGCTTCAATTACTTCTATATAAATATCAATCATTGAACGAGGATAATTTTCCAACATTAACGCTGGTCTTAAAGCATCTGCAGTAATTTTGGAAATTTCAGATGACCTTCTGTCAGGTCCTGGTCTTTTCCTGTCGTCTACTGAAAACGGTGCCATGTTATATCTGCATCTGATAACACCAGTATTAGGTTTTAATAATCTTCTGATATATGATTCTCTTGGACCATATACAGCTACTAAAATTTTATTTCCTCCAACTTCTAAATAAGCAGAACCATCTGCACGTTCAAGAACTCCTGCTTCAATTTTGATAGGACGTAATTCATTAAATTTCCTACCGTCACCTCTAATCATTTCAGACATCATATCTACCTCATTTATAATACGAAGAATCAATAATCATTATTTATTATTCAAAATAAAAGAATTATTTGAGTTATCACCATAGGATAAGGTGTTGTCCTTATTATTTTTCTTCTTTAATTCTTCAATAACTTCAGCAATATTTGGCTTATCTTCTTTTTCTTCTTCTTGTTCTTCAGCTTCAACTTCTTCTTCAGCTTCTTTTTCTTTTTCTTCCAATTCTTCTTGTTCTAATTCTTCTTTAAAATTTTGAAGTTTAGGTTTTTCCAAAACAAATTCCTCTTCTTCTTGAGGTTCTTCTTCAGGTGGCAATTCACCATCGATAGCAAGGTATAATTTGTTTTTAATCTTATTAGTTAAACCAGAAGTATGAGCCTCAGCTTCAATTAAATGAATAATATTTCTGGTAAGCTGTTCCATGTCTTCGTCTCCTTTTACCCAAACGAGACCGTTTTGACCAACGACGATTTTACATTTTGTCTTATCTTTAATCATGTTGATCATAGAACCTTTTTTACCGATTAGTCTAGGAACTTTAGTTGGAGCAATATCTACAATAATTCCTCCTTTAAATTTACCCATTCCTCTTCCTTTTAAACCAAGTTTTGCCTTTTTGATTTCATCAACATCGACAACTCTTAAAAATAGAACATCCCCAACATCATATACTTTGTTGAGTTCTTTTTTCTCACGACCAAACACTTCAAAAGCAGGTAAAATTCCTGAATACGGTGAATTAATGTCAACATCCCACATTGAGAACCTGACATCATTGATTTTACCTATTACAACATCTCCTTTTTTAGGAACATATTTGCTTTTCAAAGGAATAACTCTGATTTTTTTATTCCTTAAAGAAACAAGTCCTATTAAAGAAGAGCAAACTTTACCATTTTCTTTAAAGGTACCTCTTCCTGAATAGTATTCCTCGTCAGCCAATATCTGACCTGGAATGACTAAATCTTTATTTTCCACATATATCATAATAATCCCATAAGTATAATTAATTATTATTTAATAGTTCTAGTTTCTGCTTCTCCACCAGAAATTTCAGCCATTTTAGCAGCAAAAGAGTCTTGAAGACCACCAGGCATTTCAATAATACCAATCCAAGAGCCGTCTTGTTGCCATTCTTCATTAATTATTTCACCGAAACCATGGATTACAGAATAAGCACCACCTGCTGCAGATCCAGGGAGTCTAACAGCAACTTTAACTTTTTCAAATCTGATTGGAATAAGTGGCTTTATCGCTTTTAGAGCTGTTTGAACTTGTTGATCTACAGAAGTAAACGGATCAAATTTAACGCGAGCCTCATCACAAGCATTTTCAATTCTTTGGACAGGATGAGGAAGACCATTTTGAGGATTAATAGCTTCCTTAGCTATTTTATTAATAACCAGTTTTCTTTTATCCTCTTGCATCTTTCTTTTTTGATCGGCAGTTAATTGAACAGTTCCTTTTTCAAGTATAACTTTAGAAACTTCAATAGGATCAGTAGTTTCAAATATTTTATTCATAGCTTCATCAGAAGCCTTGTCTCCTTTTTTGGAGTCTTTGAAAATTTCTTCAACAGCTAAAAGATCTTCAATGGCAACATCTGGACCATCAGGATTCCTATAATCAGCTGCTAAATCAGGGTCAACCAATATTTCAAAATGTTCACCACAATATTCATATTTAGCGATAATAGCTTCATCAACATTGACCATTGAAACATCCCCTAACTAGTAATTAAAATAATTATTCTTCATCTTCTTCAGAATCATCTTCAGAATCTTCTTCAGAATCTTCTTCTTCAGTCTCTTCTTCTTCCTCTTCTACAAGCACTTCATCAATGTATTTTTGTACTTCTTCATGAGTGAGTTTTACATATTTTTCATCACTGCATTTAATAACAGCTATTTCAACATTGTTTGAAGTAGTGTCATGATCAGTAGCTTCATTGATTGCAGTTAATGCTAATTCAATAGCTCCTTCAAGAGTTAAATCATCACTATATTCTTCTTCAAAAATATCCATAGCAGCAGCTCTGCCTGAACCGATAGCAGTAGCTTTATATTCAATTAATGCTCCACTTGGGTCAGTTTCGAAGAGTTTGCATTTTCCATCATATACACCACCGATGATTAAAGCAGAACCGAAAGGCCTTACTCCACCGTTTTGGGTGTATAACTGTAACATGTCACATAACTTTTTAGATAAGCTGTCAACACGAATTGGTTCGCTATAGGTTATTTTATTGATTTGAGCTTCAACTCTTGCTCTTTCAACTAAAGCTCTTGCATCTGCTACAAGACCTGAAGTAGCTGCACCGATATGTTCATCTATTTTAAATATTTTTTCAATAGATGATGCTTCCACTAAATTGGAAGTGGTTCTTTTGTCGACAGCTAAAATAATTCCTTCAGAACATTTTACACCTATAGATGTAGTTCCTCTTTTAACAGCTTCTCTTGCATATTCTACTTGGAAAAGTCTTCCATCTGGGCTAAATACAGTAATAGCTCTATCATATCCAGCGTTTTGTAAAGGTTGCATAAATAATACCTCATATATACAAATTTTATATAAATATTAAAATTTTAATTCGACTACATACAAAAAAATATTAATTCAAAATCAAAACCAAATCTCCATGAAAAGGCAATTTTAATTTTAATCACTACACAGTAGTTTATTAAAATATTTTTTTATTCTCTATTCCATAAATCCAATTGATATTTATATTAATATATTATTTATAAAGTTTTCTATTTTAAACTTACAAAAAGTAATTAAATGTATTTGTGTGAACCGCTTATGGTTCCGGATAAACCTACAGTAGTAATTGCAATTCGGGAGTTATTGAATTTTGTGGCAAGAGCCAGTGATGATCTGACATCATCAACAAAATCCCTTTGACACCTCACAATAGCCTTATATGTATAGAATTCATCATTACTTTCAATTTCATAAAATTTCATGACCCACAAATTGAAATTGGCGGTATTTGCCTCACCCTGAAAGCGAATGCATGCATCCCACACACATGTAACCAGTTCATCTTTGGAGAAGGGGGAGGTTATTTTAATCTCAACTGTCAGATATCTGTTGTTTTTCCTAAGAGTAGGAGGTAACACTTTAAGCTTCATCAACAACCCTCCTTACACCTTTCAATATAAGGGCTTTCCTATTTTCATTGAATTTTAAAATGTTTTGAGCAGTGCTGAATGATTTTTCAATCTCATTTGCTGTCAAACCTGTCTGCTTAAATAAAGCCACGAAATCATGAGTTGTCCTAATATCAAAAATACTTTCAGCACGACTTGATAATAATAAAGGAAAATCAAATTTCCTATACAAAGTATAGATATCTTTAAAATTAGAAATGACTTTAGCTCTAGGTGCTAAGTAAGATTTTAAAACATCTTTAAAGCATAATTCTACAGCAACATTATTATTTACAGCTTCTTTAGCTAAAACATGATTAAGACCGCTGTCATATCTTCTTAAATACGGCCTTGATAAAACATCAATTTGAATATTTTCCAAAACATTGCGGTTGACCTTTAAATCACCACCAACAACAGAAATGCATGAAGATTTTTTTCTGAATTTACGCGCAATTTTTCTAATCTCAGATACATTGTTTGATTTAATTTCTAAAGTATAATCAAAATCTATTATATCTTCCAAACTCTCAAAAAGCTCAGACTTAATATCAAGAGCACCTTTAAAATCATTTTGATTATATGAAAAGTTAATGTGGTCCCATCCAAATTTGGAAGCTTCACATGCCAGAGCAACATTATCTTCAAGGCTGCCCCCTTCAATATTTAAATCAAAAAACATAGTAGATAATTTATTATTTTAAATATTAATAATTTGTCTAAAAAAAAATAAATTAAGTGATTTGAAATCACTTATTGATATCTGTAAAATTCAACTTCCCAGCTTACAGTTTCATAGTAATCAATTGTAAATGACTCTGTAGATGATGAAGTGTAGCTGAAAGAGTCAGATCTTGTTTCAACATCACTATGTGAACCCCAATCAACTCCACCAGATTGGCCATTTGAACCAGTAACATATAAATGATTAGTTGCATAATTCTTGATTGGATATGCAGAAAGTTTTACCATTATCTGACCAGAAGGTACAGAAATTTTCTGAGAACCTGAACCTGAACCTGAATAACTACCAATAACCTCCCAGGATTTGGATTTACTACTTGAAGAGCTGGTAGATTGGGTTGAAGTAGATTCACTTTGAGAATCACCATCACTTGAATCATCATTTGATGAAACTGTTTTGGAAGAATTGTTTTCAACAGCACCATTTGAACTGCCATTTGAAGTCATAGCTCCCGCAAAATAAGCCAAACTAGCAACAAGGACAATTACTACAATAACCAAAGCAATAATTATATATTTAGTAGTATTGTTTGAGCCTTTTGGAGTAGGTGGAACTTTAACTTCACTAAATGATGCACCGCATTTCGTACAAAATTTAGCGGTATCCTTATTTTCAAAACCACAATTTTCACATTTCATATTATCAGCTTAACATATATCGCCTTAATATAAATTTTGACACAAGTTATATAATAATTTTTACTTATTTTATTCAAAATAAGCAAATTGAATTGAAAATCAGTTAACAGGTGAGTAACATAATTATATCAAACTAATAAAATGGTATAAAACATTTTATAGTATAAACGATATAATATTCTATTATGTCAGACGAATACGACGAGCTTTTGAAATTAACTTCTTATGTTCAAATTTCAAAATATAGAGAAAAAACTTTAAAATCAATCGGAGATGAAGTTAAGATACCAACTCACATCGCTCAAGACAGTGGAATTAGAACTAATCATATTTCAAAAGTTCTAAGCGAACTTAAAAGTAAAGATATTGTTGAATGTATTAACGAAGAAGCTCGTAAAGGAAGATTATATCGTTTAACAGATACTGGAAAAGAGGTTTTGGAAACCATAGAACAAAAAGAACAAAAACAAAAAGATAAATAATTAATTTAATTCTATACTTCTTTTTATTCCTTCTAATTCTTCTCTTACACTTTCTTTCGAAGCTTCTCTAAAAATATCATATAACACTTTAAGAAGTGTCTTATTTTTTATACTTAAAGGCAGACAATCATCAGTTTCGGTTAAAATTGATTCATATGTAGGTTTGGTTAAATCCTTTCTATACTGAATTTTTATTTCTTCTCTTAAATCTTCATCAATGTAATTTTCTAGATAAACAATGATTTCGTTTGCAAAGGTGTTTCCAAAAATTACCATTGCATTCAATGATTCCTTGTCAATGGTGAGATTTTTAACTAACATATTATAGGAACCATAATTCTGATAACCGAACGGAATAAATCTGCCTTCGACAGTATGAGCACAATATTCATTCATGATTTTAAACTCCTGGAGAGTCAAGAAGTACCAGATGAAACTTTGTAAAGTTACTGAAGGTTTAACATTAAATATATGACATAATACGCTTTCAATAATGGAAAACAAGAAATAGTGACCCAATTCATGTATGATTGTTGCAATCTGTACCGAATCATCTAAACGGTCATCATAATAAATGCAGTTTCCAAGGAAAATGTAACCTCTTTCATAACCTCTTGCCTTAGTCTGGCATTCAGTAAATGCACTGGCAAAATTAAGAATCTTATTTTTAGTAGTATCACCGTAAATTTCGAGATAATCAGCCCTGACAAACAGCTTTGAAACAATACGCATATATTCCTCATCGCTTATTTCAGCATTTAACAGCAAATCATGATTATAATCACTGAATAAAGTATCAAAATCATCAATAGAAATAGGGTTTATTTGTTTTTCGCACTTTACACAATGAGTGGCATTATCCAAATTAGTTGCACCGCAATACGGACAGACATGTTCGATTGTCAGTTTATTGCCACAGTGAGTGCAATAGCTGTTTTCCTTAAGGCTTAATGTTCCGCAAATATCACAGATTTTCAATTGATCACTACCTGAATAATCCTTTTAATGATTTGACAGTATTATTAACAGAATTTTTACGCATGAATGCTCTTTTAATATTTTTTCCGCAATTATGACAAAAATCTGAATCAAAATCCAATATTTCACCACAGGAGCATATTATTCGAGTATATATTGTTTTTTGAGGATTCAATGGCCTCTCACAGTTATGGCAGAATTTACTTCCCTTAGGATTTTTTTCACCACATATGCAAAGTACAACAGAATCCATCCTGTTTAAATTTTTTCCGCATTTGATACAATAATCCGAAGTGGCTTCATTGATTGTAGAACAGGTACATAAAATAGAAATATCATAAGATTTTCCATAATTAATCAATGGAAGACCGCAATTCCTGCAAAAATGGGAAAATTTTTCATTTTCCTCACCACAGAAACAGAATACAGAATCTGTGAATTCCAAATTGAAATTACTGTAATTATTATCTTCAATAATAGTAGGAGTTTCCTTTAATTGCTTCCCGCACATTTCACAAAAAGCGTTTTCATGGGAATTTATTGCACCGCAGTCACATAAAATATTATCCATGGAAAATTGAGGCTTTGATTTGTTTTTTATTAATTTTTCAAATTTGCTGTGATTTCTTTTAGCTCCGCACATATCACAATATTCATTGTCAGCCTCATTTAGATAACCGCAGGAACATATGTCATATTTAAAATCCTGCCTATCACTATCAATATACGGTGAAAAATCTATATCAAAATCAAAAAACCCAATATTATGGATTGGAATATCCAAAATAGGACCATTAGTTTCCATATTATGTGTTTTACTTCCGCATTTAATGCAGTAAGGTTCATTTGGAAGAAGTTTATGTCCACATTTTTTACAATAGTTTTCTAAAGCCATTTTTACCTATTTGCTACTTTTTTGTTAAGGATTGAATTTCTTCAACTACCTTGTACAATACTTCATCACCGAGGCCCTCAATATATTTGATGGATCCTGCACATTCGTGACCTCCACCATCAATTCCCGCCTGTGGAACTTTTTCAATCATTTCAGATACAATTTCATTAACATTAAATCCGTATTGTTCATTTACTGCATCAGTAGCTCTGAATACTCCAAAATCAGGCCCATGACCCAAAGTAACAATTGGCTTATCCTCACCCAGTTCCTTAATTACATGATCATGAACAAATCCGCATGTTTTTCCAGGAGCAGGGAATGTAAATTTATGGGCAAATTTCTCAACATCCAATAAATTGAAGTAGATTCCATTTTCAAGTTTGGTTTTCTTGATATTAGGAAGAGCTGCTCTAAGTTGAGTGTCGATTCTTTTTTGATATTCCTTATACAATGCATCAATCATTTTTTCATGCTTATCAATATTATCCACAGCCAAAATAGTGTCCATTATTCCTCTACCATTCATGAATCTTAAGAAGTAAGCTTCAAAATCAACACATTCCGCAACTTTTGCAAGATGTTCTTTGGTAAATCCTTTCTGACTGGCCAATTGAAGATACTGGAAGGTTTCACCACATTCAGAACGGTCCCCCAATGCAGCAATAGCTGGCAAATGCATAATAAGTTCTTTAACATCCGGATTGATAATATGTGCTACTTCAGTTGAAAGACAACCTGCAGTCAATTGGGAATCTCCGCCAACAAGATAAGGATTTACATGCGTATCAACATATTCATCAACCGCAACAGTTGCACCATATATTTCACCGTCCCTCTCATCTTTTGTGATTAAATCACCCGGAGAGTGATGGTCAATTACAACAACTTCAATATCATAGATTTTAGCCTGCATCAATGCTACTATATCCTCTTCAGTTGATCCATTATCCAAAAGAACAATTAAAGGTAATTTTTGACCATGTCTTTCCTGGTCTTCCAAAGCAAAGGACAAGTCTTTTACAACATCTTCAAGTTCATAAAATGGTGCTTTACTTGGAGAACGTTTAAAATAATAATATTCAGCATCATTGCTTGGATTAACCTTCTGAATTAAAGGAACAATAGCTTTTTCCATTGCAACACCAGAACATATTCCGTCAGCATCATTGTGATGTCTAAGTAAAATTGTTCTTCCATCAAGTATGGCCCTTCTGATTTTTTGAGCAGCTTCATACATCTTAGGTCTAAGCCTGTTTAAAACATCACTTTTGACTAAGAAATCAACATCTTCAGGTTGAGCTCTTTTGTTTAATGCATCGTCTATTAATTTTAATAACTTTTTAGTATTTTCTTCACTAAGTTTTGTCATTGAAGATGACTCAATTTGAGTTTTTCCACTATGTTCGTTGACCTCACCGATTACCTGAACTGCGTCACCAACGTCGATTTCAGGATATGACCTTTCACCTGCCTTATCAAAAGCAGCTATTTCTGTAGTGCCACTTTCATCACTGATAATAAATATGGTAGGCCCTGAAGTCTGTTGAACCTGCTGGACTTCACCATCGATTCTAACAATTTTTCCTTTTTTCTCTTCAAGCTTGCCTATTAAAGTTCTTGGAATTGATTTGGTTAATCTTTTAAGATTATATTTTTCCACATAAGCAGGTGCGAAATCAATTTTGCCTTCCCTTGATTTGATAGCAGTTATAAATACAATAATTTCTTCACCTACATGATATCCGGATACATCTCCCCTCATAAGTCCCCAAACATTATTGTTCAAAGTAACGAATGCACCATATTTTTCAATTCTAGTAATCTTTCCTTTGTATAATTTGTCTTTATCGATATCCCTCATTTTACATAGGGAATCTAAAATATAAACATCCCTTGCTTGATTTTGACGAGCTACATATTCATCATGCTTCATTTTTTCAACCTTTCTTTTTTCATTACATTCAGAACAGATATCTTCATTTTCATCAATTATTTTTCCACAGTCTCTGCACACATTGACCTGTCCGGTTCCGTTACAGTGAGGGCAATCTTCAAAGACTTCCACCTGCCCTTTTCCATTACATACTTCACATGGAATGTCCTGATCTGAACCTAAATCAAATTTTGCTTTTGCTTTACTGTTTACTCCTTTAAAATGACTTCCTACATCAAATAAGTCTTCTTCATACCCGGTTCCACCACAGGCATCACATTCTTTATAGTCCACCACAACTGAACCTATTCCTTTACATTTTGGACAATTAGTTTTCAATTTAAAACCTCATTTTAGATGTTAAAATCTTGTTTAAATAAATCTGAATTATTTTGAACTATGGAATCTCTTATATTTTGATATTCTACTGCCTGATTCATCAAATCATTTGCCTGATTAGCATAATTTGTGCCTGTATAATTTGAATGAATTTTAAAACTTTCAATGGCTTCCTCCAGTAAACTTACAGCTTGAAGCTTAAATTCCACTTCGCTAATAACATTATCGATATATTTACTGTGAACATCATTTATATCAGGAGAATTATTTCTAATTTTATGTAACGTTTTTAGACTACTGTTAAAATTATCTCCTGCCGATTCCGCTTTTTCCATTGCTTTAGAAAAACGTTTACTGTTTACCAAATCAACAGCCTCATTATACTCACTATCACCAGTTACAATGCCATCACTAATTATGTGCATTGATTTATTTACATCATCTGTCGAACTTTCAACAAAAATAACGGCTGCTGAAATTAGAATTAAAACAGCAATAAAAATTATTAATTTAATATAACTAGACACGATATATATTATTTAAAAACAAGTTATTAAAATTTTTCATGAAAAAAAAATAAAAAAAAAGAAGTTTAAAACTAAATTTTAAACTTATTCACTAGACCAGAGTCCATGTAAATTACAGAATGCTAATGCAACAACATCATCAGTTGAGTTAACAGTGAAGGTAGCTTCTGCAACATCTCCTGGTTTGAAGGATTTTACGAATTGTTCACCGCCAGCTTCAATAACTAAAAATTGGATGTAATGGTCATCATCCATTGGGTGAGCTGCTTCTCCAACTTTAGCAGTTACTTTGTTACCATCAATTTCAACTACTGGTTTGTGTTTTGGAGCTTTTTCTCCTTCAGTTTGGACAGGAATATTGAGCATGTGTGTATCACATGTGTCGCCATCGTCTTCAACTAAAACTTGGATAATACTTCCACAATCATCACATTTTAAAATTTTTGCCATAATAAAACATCTCCTTTAATAAGATAATGATAATTTATTTAACAAAGTATATATTATTATTGATTGTTTTCTTTATAGTTTTCAATTGCAGCCTGAAGTCCGTCTGCTGCAAGATTTGAACAATGCATTTTAATTGGTGGAAGACCGTCTAATTCTTCTGCAACATCATTTCTGGAAATTTGCAGTGCTTCATCTATTGTTTTTCCAACAGCAATTTCAGTAATCATACTGCTGGTTGCAATAGCAGCTCCGCAACCAAAGGTCTGGAAAGAAATATCTTCAATAACTTCATCATCATTAACTTTGATGTAGATTGTCATCAAGTCTCCACAGGTTGGGTTTCCAACTGTTCCAACACCATTTGCATCTTCCATCATTCTACAGTTTCTAGGATTTGCAAAGTGGTCCATAACTTTTTCTGAATAATCCATAATTAACACTTCCTACAGTTATCTTCATGCTTTCTACACATTATATTATCATAATCGAGTTCCTGATTCCACAACGGTGACATTTGTCTTAATCTTTTAACTGATTCTGCAACAATACCTACAAATTCATCTACATCAAAATTATCACTTTCAGGAGCAAGTGATATTCTTAGTGATCCGTGAACATCTACAGGGTCTAAACCTAATGCGGTCAGTACAGGTGATGCTTCCAGAGTATTTGATGAACATGCAGAACCTGTTGAAGCCTGATATCCTTTAGCATCCAATAAAAGAATTAATGATTCACCTTCAATAGCCTTAAATCTGAAGTTAACAAGGTTTGGCAATCTTGTCTCTTCATCACCATTTAAGTATGCTTCAGGAATGGTGCTCAATACCTTATCAATAAGTTCATCACGAATTGAGGATAATTTTTCATAATGTTCATCCAATTGATTGGCAGCTAATTCGCAAGCTTTTCCAAACCCAACAATTCCAGGAACATTTTCAGTTCCACCTCTGATTCCTTTTTCCTGTCCTCCACCGTGAATGAGTGGTACGACACGGGTTCCTTTTCTGATGTATAATGCTCCAACACCTTTTGGACCATTAATTTTATGTGAAGATAAAGCAAGTAAATCTATATTTAATTTCTCAACATCCACATCTATTTTTCCGAAACTTTGTACTGCATCAACATGGAATTTAATTCCATTTTCACGTGCAATTTTACCTATCTCTTCAATAGGCTGGATTGTACCGATTTCATTGTTTGCATGCATTACACTAATCAAAATAGTTTCATCAGTAATAGCTTCTTTTAAATCTTCGATTTCAATTATACCATTTTCGTTTACCGGCAAGTAGGTTACTTTAAAATCAAGAGATTCCAAAAATCCTAAAGTATTTTTAACAGCAGGGTGTTCAATATTTGTTGTAATAATATGTTTTCCCTTTTTCTGCAGTTTAAATGCAATACCCTTGATTGCAAGATTGTCGGATTCTGATCCTCCGCTTGTGAAATAAATTTCTTCAGGTTTTGCATTAATTGCATCAGCCACTCTTTTACGAGCTAATTCCAATGCCTTTTTGGATTCACGACCATATCCATAAAGAGTTGAAGGGTTTCCAAACTCTTGTGTGAAATAAGGTTCCATTTCTTTAAAAACTTCCTCACTAACTTGAGTAGTTGCTGAGTTATCTAAATACATTTCTTTATCTCCCAATTGTTTTTTTTATAAAATAAAAATTTTAAAGTATATAAATTTAAAGTGATTAAAAGGTAACCTTAATCAAGGCTATCCAAAGCTTGACTAAGATCATCAATTAAATCATTAACATCTTCTAAACCAATAGAAAGCCTGATGAAATCTGGAGTTACACCGGTTGCTTCCTGTTCTTCAGGAGTTAATTGCTGGTGTGTTGTACTTGCAGGGTGAATTGCGAGACTTTTTGCATCTCCGATATTTGCAAGTATAGAGAATAGTTCTAACTTTTCAATTACTTTTCTTCCTGCTTCTTCTCCACCTTCAACACCAAATCCTAAAATACCTGCAAAATGATCTTTTAAGTACTTTTTATTGATTTCATAGGTCGGATGAGATTCAAGTCCGGGGTAGTTTACCCATTTAACTTTAGGATGTGATTCCAAGAATTTAGCTACTTTCAATGCATTTTCAGAATGTCTTTTTACACGTACATCCAAACTTTCAAGACCTTGTAAGAAAATAAAGCTGTGTACAGGAGCTTGAGTAGCACCCAAATCTCTTAAGAGTCTTGCTCTTATTCTTACAGTAAATGCAAGGTTTCCGAGTTCAGGAACATCACCGAATGAATCCCAGAATACTATACCATGATAACTTGGATCTGGTTTTGTGAAATTGTTAAATTTACCATTTCCCCAGTTGAATTTACCTGAATCTACAATATATCCTCCAACTGCAGTACCATGTCCTCCGACATATTTGGTTGCTGAAGCTGCAATAACATCTGCACCATGTTCCAATGGTCTTACAAGACCTACACCAACAGTGTTGTCCACAATTAAAGGAATATCATGAGAGTGTGCAATTTCTGCTAATGCTTCAAAGTCAGGTACATCCAATTTTGGATTTCCAATTGATTCAACATATATTGCCTTTGTTTTTTCATCAATTGCATCTTCAAAAGCCTGCAAGTCCTGTGAGTTTACAAATTTGACTTCTCTTGCAAGATCTTTGAAAGTGTAATTGAATAATTGATAAGTTCCACCATAAAGGTTGTCAGCAGATACTATGTTGTCTCCAGGTTCAGTTACATTTAAAATTGCATATGAAATTGCTGCAAGACCACTAATACATCACTGGTAGGGTTTGTTAATCTGGAATAAATTTGTCCAAATTCTTGAAGGGCGAATCTTCTTGCAGCCTCATCTGAGTCTTTAAATACATATGAAGTAGTTTGATAAATTGGAACCGCCTGAGCCCCAGTTGCGGGGTCTGGAGTTTGTCCTGCACGTACACCTAAAGTTGCTAATCCATAATTTTTATTAGTCATTAAATATCACCTTAATAATTTGATTTCAGTAAAATATATCACGTGTTATATTCACTATATAACAATAGTTATTTTTTATATATAAATGTTTGGGTAAACCTAAAAAATAAATTATAACTTATGTTATACAACAATAACATATGTTATTTTAGTATATAAACATTGTTATATTTGTAAAAAATTTATGCCATAACTTGAAACTTATCATTAAATCATAATGTCCAAAAAAACCAAACATTAAATGTAATGCGATATAACCCTCTACACCCATATAACTTTTACCCTTTTATTTTTAAAGATTGGAAAGTTAAATTAAGTTTTAGTTTTGTATAAAACAACCACCTTAACAATTATATAACTAATTTTATCTAAATACAATTATGAATCTCATACAATTTTTTTCATTAGGATATTATCCAGAATACTTAGTTATGGGGATAGTTTTAGGCATTTTAATTGCAACATATTCATTTTTCAGAGTGAAATATTCTCTCAATAATGTCAATTTAACAAAAAATAAGCAAATCATATTAAGCAGCATAATTGCAATTATATCATTTCTATTTTGCCTAAACATATGGTCAATGGCAGCGATATTGATATTCTATCTGTTTATTTCATCTTTAATAGCTGATTTGATAAGAATAATTCAAAAATATTTGATTAAAGAAAAACACCTGAATTTCATTCCAAAAATTCATAAAAAGGGATTGTTGGCCCTAATCTTTTTTGCAGTCATTATCCTTGGAAGTGTTTACGGAATGAACCATATTGAACTAACCGAATATAATTTAACAACAGAAAAAATTGATAATAAATCTTATTCTATTCTTTTTGTTAGTGATGTTCATTATGGGACTGTACAGAGTACCAAATTGGTGAAGGACAGCATTTCAAAAATGAATAATTTAAAACCAGATATCGTTGTTTTGGGTGGAGACATTGTTGATGAGAGAACTACCAAAGACAGCATGGAAGAAATATTTGAGGAATTGGGAAAAATTAACTCAACATATGGAACATATTACATCTTTGGAAACCATGACAGACAACCTTATACAACGGACTATGTAAATGGAAACAGAACATTCACAGATAGTGACCTAAATCAATCCATTGAAAAAAATAAAATAAAAATATTGAATGATGCCAAGGTCACCATCAATAATGACATTGTTTTAGTTGGAAGAAGCGATGCAGAATGGGAAAATTCAGTTAACAGAATGGATGTGAATGAAATTTTTAATGAAAGTGATTTATCCAAATATATTGTAGTATTGGACCACCAACCTGTTGAATATGAAAAAAATGCTCAAGAAGGTGTTGATTTGCAGCTTTCAGGCCATACACATGGTGGACAACTATTTCCCTATGGAATGATATACGATTTAACCGGCCGTTTAAACTATGGAGAGTATGAAATTGGAGATATGAAACAAATCGTATCATCCGGTTTGACAGGATGGGGATGGCCTATGAGAAACGAAGCAAAATGCGAGTATGTGTTAATTAATATCAATTAATCGCTTCGTTTATAACCGATAGGGTATTAAAAACCATTATTTTTCAATTATAGGCATTATAACTTATGAAAATAGCCAAAATTAAAAAATGTTAAAAATAAGTTACATCATGCTTTGAAAAAAAAGGGAAAAATATCCCTAATCATTAATTTCATAGCCTAAAGACTGTAGACCATCACGGATTTTATCAGATAAATCATATTGCTTGTTAGCTCTTAGTTCAGATCTTACTTCTGAAATCAAATCAAGCAAATCATCAGATCCTGCATTAACGTCTTCAGTCTCAAAACTGACACCAAAAATATGAGCAGCATCATCAAGGAATGCTTTGATAGCTATTTTATCATCATCAGATAAATTATCCAAATCATTTTTGGAATCATTGATTAATCCGAATATTGCCGCAATAGCTTTTGGAGTGTTAAAATCATCATCCATACTGTCAAAGAATTCTTTACTCCATTTAGCTAAAACCTCATAGTCACTACTGAATTCTTCTTCCACTTCAACATCTAAAAGATCATAGTATTTTCTAATCCTGTCTAAACTTCTTTCAGACTGGTGGAGTGAATCTTTGGAAAAGTCTATTGGACTTCTGTAGTGAGTTGAAAGTACAAAGAATCTGAATGTATCCGGTTCGTAGTTTTCAAGCAATTCACGAATGGTAATGAAATTATGGAGTGATTTTGACATTTTTTCTCCATTGACATTTAAAAATCCAGTGTGCAACCAGTACCTTACCATTGGAGATTTTCCACTTACAGCTTCCATCTGTGTAATTTCAGCCTCATGGTGAGGGAATATTAAATCCAATCCTCCACCGTGAACGTCATACTGTTCTCCAAAGTAGTATTCGGTAATAGCTGTATCTTCAATGTGCCATCCAGGTCTTCCGTCTCCCCATGGAGAAGGCCAGGTAGGTTCATCTACGTCTTCACGTTTTTTCCACAATGCAAAATCTTGCTGATTTTTCTTGGTGGTTTCAGCTATTTCACGATGAGATTCCAACTCTTCAACATTCCTGTTTGATAATTTTCCGAATTCATCAAACTTATCAATTTCAAAGTAAACTCCATCTTCAGTTTCATATGCAAATCCTTTATCTATTAATCTTTGAATCTGATCTATGATTTCAGGCATATGGTCTGTTGCTCTTGCAAACAGATTGACACCGTTGACATTCAATTTATGCATGTCTTCACGGTATCTTTTTTCAAACTTGCGTGAAAGAACATCAGCAGGAATTCCACTTTCCTTTGAACGGTTGATGATTTTATCATCTACATCAGTTACATTCTGAATATAAAAAACAGCATATCCTTTAAATTCCAAATATCTTTTTATTGTGTCGAAAGAAATGTATGTTCTTCCATGTCCAATGTGAGCATCATCATAAACAGTTGGCCCGCATACAAATAAGTTAACCCTATTTTCATTAATAGTTACAAAATCCTCTTTACTACGAGTTAAAGTTGAATAAATTTCCATAAAAATAAACCTCGAAAAAAAGTAATATAAAAGGCAAGTGAGGGATTTGAACCCCCGTATTATGGTCTGCAGCCACACACCTAAGCCACTCGGTAAACTTGCCATTAAAGTATAAAGTATAATAAAATATTGGTAACTAATATCTTATATACTTTACTATTTTTTCTATAATTTTACTATTTTGCTTCTGACCCTAAACAAGATCGACAGTCATCACCAAGATCAGATTTGTCAATGTTGAGTTGTTCTAACACATCAATTGTTTTAACATTTTTGCAAATATTACATGTGCGTGGAATTAAATCAGCTTTTGTAGCTTCACCCTTGGATAACTGGCTGGCAAATTCATGAATCATTGCCCTTACATCATCATCAAGTTTTATTCCACTGCCCCGTTTATCAGTAATGTACTGGGAAACCGCAGGTTGAGTAATATCCATCAGTTCAGAAACATCCTTTTGTTTCATTCCTAAATTCAAAAGTTCTTTTGCCAATTCTGATCTAATAGCCGGTATAACATACCAAACTACAATTTCACAAGGTGGTTTCATAAAAATCCCTTCTATTTTTTAAATAAATCCTCTAAATCTTCTTGTTCATCCCTTATATCTTCAGCGAGACAAATTTCGTTTTTATCATATAAAATTTGAATATGCTTATCAGTTTGTTGGAGATGTTTTTCAAGAGTTCTAATTGCATCAGCAACAGGATCTGGAAGTTTACCATGGTCTAAATCCACTACTTCGTGACGTACACCTTTACGTTTAACAATTCTACCCGGAACTCCAACACAAGTTGATTCAGGAGGCACATCTTTTAAAACAACTGCTCCAGTACCGATTTTAGAATATTCTCCTATAGTAATATTCCCCATTACTTTTGCACCAGCTCCGATAATGACTCCCTTTTCAACAGTAGGATGCCTTTTAGTTTTTTCAGTACTTGTTCCTCCAAGAATTACCCCTTGATATAACAGTACATCATCACCAACTATTGCTGTTTCACCAACAACAACACCCATACCATGGTCTATAAAAACTCTTTTACCAAATGTTGCACCAGGGTGAATTTCAATACCTGTAAGAAATCTAGCCAGATTTGAATTCATACGAGCTAAAAGCTTTAAAGAATGATTCCATAGCCAATGACTAACTCTATGCATTAATAAAGCATAAAATCCAGGATAACATAAGAAAATCTCTAATGTAGACCTTGCAGCGGGATCCTTATCTTTAATAGCTTGAATTTCTGCTCGCAAATTTTTAAACATTGATAAACCTCAGATTATACTTATGAATTTATAACATATAGTATAAATAATTATTCTTATTCAAATAACCAATCAACAGAGAGATATCTTTCACCATTGTCAGGTAAAATTGCTATTATCCTTTTTCCTTTATTTTCTTCTTTTTTAGCTAAATCCAAAGCAGCCCAAGTTGCTGCTCCTGATGAGATACCGGAAAAAATACCTTCCTTTTTAGCAAGTGCTAATAAAGTATCACCTGCATCTTTATTTTCAACTGGAATAATCTCATCGATTACGCTTGCATCATAAATTGACGGAACAAATCCTGCACCAATACCTTGAATTTTGTGAGGTCCTTTTTCACCTTTTCCAAGGGTCTGTGAATCTTTTGGTTCGACTGCAACAATTTTTACACCAGGAACTTCTTCTTTTAAGACTTTACCAATTCCAGTAATTGTTCCTCCAGTTCCAACACCCGCAACTACAATATCAACATTCCCATCAGTGTCTCTTAATATTTCCTGAGCAGTAGTTTCTGCATGGATTTCAACATTGGCAGGGTTGTCAAATTGGCCTAAAATAATGGAATCAGGAGTTTCTTCATTCAATTCATTTGCTTTTGCAATAGCTCCACCCATTCCATCTGCACCAGGAGTTAAAACCAGTTCAGCACCTAAAATACTTAAGAATTTTCTTCTTTCAACAGACATTGTTTCAGGCATAGTCAATATTAATTTATAACCTTTTGCAGCAGCTGCAAATGCAAGACCAATACCGGTATTTCCACTTGTTGGTTCTATGATTGTAGCTCCAGGTTTAAGTAAACCTTTTTCTTCTGCATCTTCAATCATTGCAACAGCGACTCTGTCTTTTACACTACCTGTTGGGTTGAAAGATTCGATTTTTACATCGACTTCAGCATCCAAGTCTTTTGTTAAATTGTTTAATCTTACAATTGGAGTGTTTCCAATTGCGTCAGTTACACTGTCAAGTACACCTCTTTTTAATTTTGGAACATTTACCATAATTTTATTCTCCTTATTTATTTATTGTTTTTTGCGGTATATTAAAAGGGTTATTTTGAAGTTATATAACTAATGTTATTATAACTATTGTTATATAACACTGTTTTAGTTAATAAATGTTTTGGCTTGACTAAAAAAAATTAGATATTTTCGGCAAAATAATCACAAATGTCAGTGCAGGGACATATTTCACATTGAGGAGAAATAGGTTTACAGATGTTTTGACCGAATTGAACCATCAAATCATTAAGCTTAATCCACAATTCCTCAGGAGCAATCTTGCACAATTCCACTTCAGTATCTTCAGGATCTTTTGTATCCACCAAACCCAAACGGTTTGATATTCTGTGAACATGAGTATCAACAGGAATTGCAGGAAGTTCAAAAGCAAAAACCATTACACAATTTGCTGTTTTTCTTCCAACTCCCGGAAGTTTAATCATTTCCTCAACAGTATCCGGAACTTCACCGCCATACTGGTCAATTAAAATTTGTGAAACCTCCTGAATTCTGGCTGCTTTAACATTATAAAAACCTGCAGGTCTGATTAACTCTTTAACATCATCAATCGGAGCATCAACAACAGCATAAATATCAGGATATTTTTCAAACAGATTATTGGTAGCCTGGTCGGTATTTTCATCACGAGTCCTTTGGGACAAAATGGTTCTGATTAATACCTTGTACGGATCATGGTCAAGAAAAGTTCTTATTTCAAAAACGCTTTCCAACTCTTCAATTAATTTAATTACACGCTCTTCCTTATTCATTCTTTAACTCCAATTCAAAGCCCAGTTCAGCCATTGCTTCAATAAAGTTTGGAAATGACACGTCAAAGACCTCACCATTTGTAATTTCGATGTCATGTCTAAGACCTATCAGACTGAATGCCATTGCCAGCCTGTGATCTCCATGTGAATCAACCACACCTGAGGTCACACCACCAGTAATGCTCATTCCATCTTCCCTTTCGGTTAATCTGCAGCCCAATTTTTCAAGTTCTCTGCAAGTAGTGTCAATCCTGTCGGTTTCCTTGACTCTTGCATGAGCAACACCTGTAATATTGGTAGTGCCTTCAGCCATCGCAGCCAGTACTGCAACAGTAATCAGCAAATCAGGAGCATTTGACAAATCAACATCAATGGCTTTCAGATTACCTTTAGATGCAATTTCAACATAATCCTCACCTCGAACAACAGTGGCCCCCATTTTCTGAAGAATATCCAAAATAAACTTATCTCCCTGTTTTGAATCTCTAAACAAATTCTTTATCCGGGCTTTACCGCCGTTGATTGCTATTAAAGCTAGCAAGTATGATGCTGATGAATAATCCCCTTCAACTGTATAGTCACAGGCAATATAATCTTGTTTTTTAACTTTGAACTCATCAATTCTGCAGCTTTGATGGTCCTTATCACAATTATCATGTTTTAAATAATATCCTTTTAGAAGTTTCACTCCGAATTTCCTCATTATGTCAACTGTCATGTTAACATATGGCTTGGACTTGAATTCAGGCAAAACATATAAAGTGACACCATATTTGGATAAAGGTGAAGATATCAAAATTGATGAAATGAATTGTGAACTAACATTTCCATAAATATTGGTATCACCACCAAGATAACCCGGTTTAATTAAAATTGGTGCCTTTTCATTATCGTTTAAAGATTCACATTCAACACCCAATGGATTTAGAGCACCCATCAACAGTCCCATCGGACGGGTTTTAAGTGAATCATCCCCAGTTAAGATTACTTCATTATCGCTTAATGCGGAAACTGATGTCATCAGCCTTAAGGTAGTTCCTGAATTAGCCAAATCTATTGGTTCTTGAGAAGAATTATGAAGCTTACCTCCAGTTCCAATAACCTCCAAATAATCCTCTTTTTCATTGATTTTTGCACCTAACGCCCTGCATACTCTAATTGAAGATAATGTATCTTCTGAATATAACATATCATAGAGTTTTGAAGTTCCTCTAGCCAATGATGCTAGAATTACTGCTCTGTGAGAATAACTTTTAGAGGGAGGCGCTTTTACCTCTCCGCCAATTTTTGAAATATTTTTTACCTTAAGAATCATACTAACCAACAAACGATATGATGCTTTTCATATCTCTCCAAACTTTTCTAATATAAACTTTAATTTTTTTAGTTATTTAAACTGAGGATTTCAATCATCATTAAATTATAAGACAACTAAAATATTTTTTCAACAGTTAGAATATTTTGATTATTTTCATATTTATAATCAATTTCATCTGCATTTTTTCGAACTATAGTTAAACCTAATCCTCCAATATCTCTTTGATTTGCATCAAGAGTCAAATCAGGACCCTCTTTATCTAACGGATTAAACTCTACTCCCTCATCAATAAAATTCATTATTATCCTAAAGGGGTCTTCTAAAAGTCCATATTGGATTTTTATTTCTCCTTCTTTTTCATATGCATAATTACAAATATTTACAAATAGCTCTTCAATTATTAACTCCAATTTTAATTTAGATTTCATTGAAACCCCTTTATCGTCAATGAATTCATCTATTTTTAATAAAAGTAAATCTAAATTTTCTATATTGGATTTTAAAATAATTTCTTCCATATTTAAGTCATCAATCTGATTTAATTCATCATCTCTTAAAACATTAAAGAAATTTACATCCCGTTCATCTATTAATATCCTAGGCGGTTTAACTTGAGCAGGAGAAGTTCCTCTAGCAACTTTCAATTCTTTATAGAGCAAATATGTTTCTGGTTGCAAGAAATAAAGCTCTGTTTTTCCAATTATGCTTTTTTCAATTTTATTACGTAAAACAGAATCTGTTGCACAGAAATTCTCATTCAATTTTTCCTGAATGATATCTTTTGTTACTCCTTCTGGCAAATCCTCAACTTCCATTAAATAAACATATTTCATAGGCGATGAGTCAGAATCAGCGTAAACTGAAAAATCTATTAAATCGAACCCGAAATCTTTTTCTGTTTTATATGCTGCTGCTCTTAGGTTCTCTCCGTTAACCTTCTCACCAGCCAAACATAAACATTGGTCTAACCTGTATAAAAATTCAATCATTGGAGTGTTATTATATCTTCCAGTACAACGAACGACATCTTTCATCCTGTAACGATAAAATCCTGACAGATTAGTTGTGATAACTTCATATTCTTTTCCTTCTTCTAACTTGTCCATAGTCACTATTTTACTGTAGTCACCATTATCGTCCAACGGTAAAAATTCATAAAACATGCTGTCTGGTATGAGAACAGAATTCTGATTGTTTAATTCTGTAAAAAGTGAAAATATACCTTCAGACGCAGTTAATCCGACTAATGCAAAATTAAAATCAGGACTCGTGAACTCTTTAATTTTCTTAAGATAATTTTTAAATCCTCCAGATCCGCATCCTATAAGAAGCAGCATTTTTGGCCAAATTTTAGGAACAATAGGTTCATCAAAACCTTCTTCAAATATTTTTCTTAGTTCTTCTGCTCTTTCCGGCATCGGTTCTATTTTTCCAAACAAACTTTCACGAACTTCACTAGGCATTTTTATGGATTCATCAATGGTCCCCTTTTCAATATCATTGACTAATAGTTTCCAATTGCCTTTAATGTAACGTAGAAATTCTAAAAACAAACTGACAAAACTAGTTATTGTAAATGAAATATCAGGATTGACTAATGCAAAACGTGCATGAATATAACGAATGTTAGTTCCAATACAAGGAATTAAAGCTTCAATGGGTGATGTGGTAACATCAAAGGCCATATTTCCAAAAACATCCATTAATTTACCAGAAATAGAACCATAAGTATCACCAGAAGGCAATTTGGACATAGAAAGTTCAGTTAAATTTAAAAAGGGATATTTAATCCAGTACAAACCAACTTTTTCAGCAAACAAATTAAATAGATAATCATAATTATATTTCATATTGATTTCTTGATTAAGAGATGTGGTAGGTATCCTTTTAGGGTTTCCCATTGTACCTGAAGATTTTGCATAATGAATTATTTCATAGGAGGTTAGTAAATTCTTTTCCCCATTTTCAGTCATTCTATAAATGTAATCTGCATAACTATCATAATCAGTTATAGGAACCTTTGTTTGATAGTCTTCAATGCTTTTAATGTTTGCAAAATCATATTTTTGCCCATATTCGGTATCTTCATTATCATTTATAATTTTCATTAACAAAGCCGTATTATATTTCATGGGATTCTGTGTCATGACCTCTAATGATTTACGAACATTATTTCCCTTTGAAATACAATTTAAATAAAATTGTTCTGAAAAAGATAATTCAGTAATATCAATATCGCCCAAATCCATAATTCAACCTCATAACTATTCAATAGTCAATATATCTACAAATCCTGTTGATTCAAATACCTCCATCACAATATCCTGAACATTAGTTACTTTCATGGAACCCTGTTTGTTCATTGTTTTTTGAGTAGATAAAATTATTCGAAGCCCTGAACTTGAAATATAAATTAATTCAGATAAATCAAAAGTTAACTCTTCGACATCATCTAAACTGTTTTCAAGCACTTCTTTAAGTTTGGGAGAATTTTTTGTATCTAATCTGCCGGTTAATTTAATATATAATTTTTTTCCGTCTTTGTGTTTTTCTATGTCCATAAATTCACCAATTATAATTTTTAGGAATAACAATCTTATTGTTATTTAGTTTAACATTATAATTATAATTATGTTCCATATCCTTTGAAAAGTTTTTGATAATTTTAATCCCCAAGTCTTCTTTTTTCTGAAAATCCTTTTCAATATCAAAAGGAACACCACTATCTTGGAAATAAACTATAATATCCTCAGTATTTTTATAAAGAATCCTAATATTTAGGTATTTATCTTTCTTAGATTTATATGCATGGGCAAAGATAGCTGTACCCATTTCCTCAAGAATTAGTTGTATTTTCAATTTAGTTTCATCATCTAAATCATCGTCCACCAAATTTTTATCAATATTTTCAACAACATCTAACAGCTCCTCTTCCGATTCAACATATACTTCATAAGTATCTTCAGAGGGAAACAGATTTTCATCCATTATTACAAAATCACTTAATGATTTGGGGAATTTTTTAGTTTTCAATTTAATTAAGAATGGTAAACTAAGCAAAGTAACAATTTCACCTAATACAAAACTTATCCAAATACCATCACCCCCCATTAGAAATGAAAATATGATTGCAAATGCTGATAAAAATAAGAAACTATGGGCAAAACTTATATAATTAGCAATTTTTAACTGCTGTGTCGCATTATAAAAGTTTAATAAAATGAAACATAATCCTGAAAACGGTAGAGACCACGCAAATATTCTAAGGCCTCTTACTGTTACATCATATACCTCCGGATTTTTTCCAAACATATAAACAAAATAAGGAGCGAAAATAAACAGAATTAATGCAATTATAGAAATAATGAATAATGCATATTTAATTGATATTTCTAATAATTGTTCCAATTGGGTTTTATCTTTTTCACCATAAAATAATCCTCCCAATGCCAAAGTAGTTGATCCAATTCCAACACCTACACTGCACAGCAATAAATAAATATTTGACTGTATAGAAAGAGCACTTAAAAATATTAATCCCCCAACCATTACACCCAAATAATTTGTAATTATAGTACGAAGCATATTATAAATTTGATTTAAAGCATTAGGAAGCCCTGATTTTATTACTTGAGACAATTCCATTTTAAATTCTAAATTTCTTTGGAATTTATATGTGCTTCTATTTGAAAGAAAATGACTCAATAAAAATAGTACAGTAATTATGGCACTTAATGCAGTTGCCAGCCCAACACCAAAAATATCTGTTTTAAATATCATTACAAATACTAAATTTAAAATCAGATTTAATAAAACTAATGATAAACCTGCATAAAGACCTAATGACGGATATCCATCGATTCTTGAATAATTTATAAAAATATATAGAAAAATCAATGGTAAAATTACTAAAAACAATCCCTTCATCAATGATACTGTTGCATTAAATGATTCACCAGTAGCACCCAACATTTGCGCAACATTTGGCGTAAACATTAATAATAAAACTGTTAAAACTATTCCGATAATTGCTGCAACAATGCATACTACTGTGAAATTGTTATTTACTCTTTTTTCATCAGCCATATTATTAGATGCAACAATAGAACCTCCATATGCGAATATATATCCTATTGCCAAATTCGCATAAAGGACAGGTAATGCCAAACCGAATGCTGCAAGACCAATTTTACCAAAAAAGTTACCAATAATTATTCCATTTAGAATAACTACTAAAATAGTACATACAACAGCAATTACTGCCCCAAGAATATAGTTTTTAAAAAAGGAATTTAATAATTTATTATCGTTACTTAATAAATTCATAATTTTACCAGCATAATATTAAACATCAAAATATTTTGATTAGTGAATTGTATGCATCATCTCAATAGGGAAAACTAATTCATATACAATTCCGTTTTCAATTTTTATTGAAGTAATAGTTCCGTCTAACTGTTTTGTTAAGCTTTTTATTATTTCACATCCTATGACATCAGTAATGTCCTTTGAATCTTTAATTCCAATACCAATTTCTTCAAATGTTAAAATCACAGTATCCTTATCAGACATTGTTACTTTTTTAGTTATCTTTTTTAGTGTCGTTTTTTCTGGAAATGCGTTTCTTATAGCAATCATTGTTAGTTCATCAATGATTAAGAGCAATGGAGTTATGACTTCAATTGATACATTTATATTTTCATCAACATATGTTTTAAACTCGATTTCCATAGGTGAATTAACTAATTTTTTTGTGCTTACATCCTGATCACTTAAACATTCCTTTAAATTAATATTTTTAAAATCTGGAGAATTGTATATTTTTTCATGGAGCAATGCAAGGGAAGTTAAACGTGTTTGCATATGTTCAATAACTAACTCAGGAGAATTTTTATAAGCACGTTTTTCAAGATTTAAAAAACTATTAATAATTTGCAAATTATTCTTTACTCTGTGATGCAATTCCTTAATTAATACTAGCTGTCGTTCATTAGATTCAATCAATTGTTCTTTTTTCAGCATCTCTTCAGTAACGTCTGTTAAAAATCCAAGACTATGCACATTATTATTATACTCAAATCTTTCAATATACAAATTAACAATCTTTATATTCTGAGGGTCTCCGTCAACTTTATATGTCAATGTTTCGTCAACCTTAGTTATGTCACCATCAGCCAGCTTTATAATTTCATCAACAACTTCTTTCTCAGCAATATTATTTAAAATTTCACGGGAATGAACATATTCCTCGTAATCCTTTTCAATCAGATTATAAAAACCTTTGGAGAAACTATATAGCTTTTTATTCAAAGGTTCAATTAACCAAGCTAATTTCATAGTGCTTTTTGAACCATCCAATAAAAAATCAATAGATTCAGTACTTTCACTATGTCTCTGAGTAAGGACATTAATCCAACCTTGACGAATAAAGACACCTTTATCATCAAAATAAGAATAAACAGTAACTTCAATAAGTTTTAAAATACCCTCCCCATCCACAATCCGAAGAATTTCATCATATTGTGAAGTTTCTTTGTTTGTGAAATTTAAAATCTTATCAACTTTATATTTATCCTCTGGAATCGCCAAATCTAAAACAATATTGTGGCGCTCATCAGATTCTTCTTTAGGACGATTGATGATATTATATATTCCCTGAGACCAGGTATATTTTCCATTTATTTTATAATAACTGCCAGTTTGCGAAAGATTTTCCATTATGTTATTTTGGTTTTCATCCAAAGTTATATCAATCATGCTTTCAGGATTACTTATTGTTCCATAAACATCCGTAACTATTATAAATATCTTTTCCATATAAAAAACTATTTTTGCAGTACTTTTCTTAATGGATTCATTCTGAGTATCATAATATACAAACCTAATTTTTTTTGTAGTGTGGTTTGTATAACTCTCAAATAAATTATCATGTAAACTATCAAAAAATAATGGTGAAATCTTACTTAATAGTCTGCCTTTTACATCTTCTTGCGATAAATTGTATGTCTCAAGAAGATTACCGCTTGATTTCTGGATAATGAAATCTTTTCCATTTTCATATGGAATAAATATATGAACCTCATCTGAAATATTATTGAGAAACTCCTGAATTGGATCATCTTCAATATCAAATTCCTGTGGTGTTGAATTATAAAAATCCTTTACAGTAGCATTAAAAATTCGAATTTCATAAACATCTTCTAAATTCAGATAGTCCTTTTCAATCTTCATCAAAACCAGCCTTCCAATTTAATAACTTCAAAAATACCATTATATCCTTGACAAAATTATATATAAATATGTATATATATAAGGTTTATTAAAGATAGTATCAATGGACTCCACTATAATTAAAAAATTATTTACCAAAAAATGGTTTATTATCCTTTTCACATTTACAGTTGAATTGATATTTAATTATCTTTTTGAAGTTCAACATATAGGGGGCTATTACATATATGCAGATATTGCTCTTGGCCCAATTTTTGGTTTAATGTTTGGTCCAATGGGTGCTTTAGGTTTTGCATTAGGAACATTAGTCGGAGAACTGCTTGAAGGAATAGGACTACCTGCACCTTTTATCGATTTTATAATCACATTTTTTATTTCAGTATTAACATATAGATTATGGTATACTACATTCAATAGAGGAAAAAAAGATACTCCCAGATTTAATTCAACTTATAATATTATCAAATTTTTATCAATAACAATACTAATTTCAATCGTATATTTCTCATTTTTAGTTATATCATTTTCACTTTTCCATAATTTAAATTATTCCTATTCCATTTCAGATGTAAACTTTAATGTACCTTACATGTTAAATATTATTACGTTTACTATAATATTCGGATTATTGCTAATTAGTTCTTTCAATATCCTTAAAATACCTTTACAAACTCCTAAAAAGAAGATTACAAAAATCAATATTAATCAAAATTATCTTTTAGCAGTACTTTTAATATGCGTAGGTTATTTCCTACTTAAGGAGTTTATTATAAATATCAAATCCCTAAGGTATTTTTTCAATTTTGTTACAATAATTACTTCAATACTATTATATTTCAATACTTTCGACGTGACAGTTGAACCAACAAATGACAATTATTCAATTATTGAGGAAATGATATTAGTTTTCTTAGCTATTATAACTTTGACAATAATATTGAACTTTAACTATTTCCATGTGTTAATTTTATCATATGTTCCTAAAATAGATCCATCATATCAGATTTTAATCATTCTTTCATTCACAAGCGTGCTTATATTATTAGTTTCATTAATCTTTATCCGATTCATTGAAAAAACAATAACTAATCCGCTTTATGCCATGATAGATACTGCAGATAATTACTTTAAAACTAAAAATAAAGTTGAATCAGTACATAAATTAAAGAAATACATAACAAATGATGACAGTATCGGATTGTTAGTTAACTCATTTGTAACATTATATGATAAAATTAGAACTAATTTAAATCAACTCCAAATAACAACTTCCGAAAAAGAAAAATTTAAAACAGAATTTGATGTGGCAAGCCAAATACAATCAAATATGCTGCCAAAAAATTTCGATGAAATTGCAAAAAATGAATCATTTGAAATCTATGCATATATGAAACCTGCAAGAGAAGCTGGAGGAGACTTTTATGATTATTTCAAAATCAATGAAGACAATATATATTTTGTCATCGGCGATGTTAGTGGTAAAGGAATTCCCTCAACATTATTCATGGTTAAAACAATGTATTTAATTGAAAATCATGCAAAATTCAATGAGGATTTATCACAAGTGATTGAAAAAGTAAATAATTTAGCTTATGAAAGAAATGACGAAGAATTATTTGTAACAATCTGGCTTGGAAAATTAAACTTAAAAACTGGAAAATTATCCTATGTTAATGCGGGGCACAATCAACCATTGATTAAACACGATTCCAATAATTTTGAATACATGAAAACCCATCCGAATCTTGTCATTGGTGGAATGGAAGGAATCCAGTATAACGAGCATGAAATTAATTTAAATGCCGGAGATCTGATATTTTTATATACTGACGGAGTTACAGAAGCAAATGATAATTATAATGAATTTTATGGTGAAAATCGTTTAAAAGAAATAATTAATAAAAATAAAAATAAAAAATTAAACGATATAATAAATGAAATTACCAAAGACATTGATAAATTTTACAATAACAGCGAACAATATGATGATATAACTATGCTAATTATAAAATATAACGGGTGGGTAGAATGAATTATAAAGAACTTTTCAAATCACCAATATTTATTGTATTTATCTCCATGATAATAAATATAATACTTATACTAATTGGATACCTCTGGTTTGACAATAATTATATTCATTTAGAATTATCTGCTTTACTTATATTAAGTTTATTACTAGGCCCATATGCAATATTAGGTTTTAGCATAGTTGAACTTCTATATTGGATTTTAGTCTTAGGCATGAGTAATGCAACAGTAATCCTATTAAGTTTATCATCGCTAATTGTATTAGGAATACTGCCTTGGAAATTATGGTACATGACAAAATCCAAAAGAGGTTTTGAAATACCTAATATGAACAGTTTTTACAGCTTTGCTAAAATAATTATTATCATATTATTTATTATTTTACAAACATACATATTCTCTCATCAAATATATAATGAAATTTTCAGCTTAAACCTTGAAAGTTTTTACATGATTTTTATTTTAGGATTAATCTTGCTATTATTAGGTATGGGACTATTTGGAAAATTAAATATTGCAGTATATACTCCAAAACAAATTAAAAAATTTATGCCTGATCGATTATACAATTTAGCATTGGCAATTGCAATAATTCTTTCCATAGCCACATTAAATTATCAGAATAATCTTTGTTTATTTTTAATTTTAATATTGTATGCAATATTTTTATTTAAACCACTTGATGAGGATGTTTTTAAAATAAAAAATAGGCAGAAACTTACAATATTTTATAAGGCATTATTTTCAATATTCATTATTTTAATAATAATCCCAACAATTCTGTTAGTATCATTAACTGCACTTGGAATTTATGAAGATGAAATTACTTCTGAATTTTTAAATTATTTGGTTCTCTTATCCGGGTTTTTCTTAGCCATTCTAATACCATTAGTTATTTACATGTACTTTTTGGAAAAACAAGTTTTAAACCCAATCAATCAATTATCTTCATATCTATTAGAAGAAATAAATGATGAGGTTGATTTAGATAATCTCGTTAATAATTTAAATGACATTACAGTGAATAACGAAATAAAATCATTATCCGAATCCATGCTTAATATGGAAAAAGAATTTGCTGATTACCGTGCAAATTTGTTGGATGTAACTAAAGAAAAAGAAAGATATGAAACAGAACTCAAATTAGCTCATGAAATCCAACATTCAATGATTCCAACTGATTTTGAAAAATTCAATGAAACTAATAATATAAATCTTTGGGGATTTATGAAAGCTGCACATGCTGTTGGTGGAGACTTTTATGATTATTTCAAAATCGATGAAGAAAATATCGGAATTGTAATAGGCGACGTTAGTGGAAAAGGAGTCTCAACTACATTAATCCTAGTAAAAACTATGACATTAATTAGGGATTATGCTACATATTATTCAGATTTATCCGATGCATTATATGAACTTAATAACGAACTTTGTAAAAATAACGTTAAAGGATTATTTGTTGGTTGTTTACTTGCAAAACTTAATATAAAAACTGGAGAATTATGTTATGTTAATGCAGGACATAGAAAACCATTAATTAGGCGAAATAATGGTGATTTTGAATATTTAAATGAAAAACCAGGATTACTTTTAGCAGGAATGGAAAATATCCATTATAAAAAGCATACCATTCATTTAAACCCTAATGATACAGTATTCTTATATACAGATGGAGTTACATATGCAAACGATGGAAATGATAACTATTATGGAGAAAGAAATCTGCAGAAAATATTAAATCAAAATAAGGATAATGAATTAAAAATTATCATAAAATCCGTTGAAGAGGATATCAACAAGTTCTGTAATAATAAAGAATTATCTGATGATATAGCAATGCTTATCCTAAAAATGAACAAGTAACACCACATCTGTCCAGTTCATCTACAACTTAAAAGAAGTGTGGGTAGTATTATTGCATTTTTAACCCATTAGATTCTAAAATTTAATCAGCATTAATTTTAGTTAAAATTCCACTGAATAACAGAACTAAAACCATTATAACAATATATACGATTGCTTCAAATGAATCAACATCGGTAAATAGACTATATATTCCAACTAACCACATTCCTATTAAAAAGCATGGTAAAACATATTTTATTATAAATTTCCATAGGGAACCTACCTTGAATCTGCTGTTTTCATTAATTACCGGAATTAATGAATCGACATTAAATATCCATGTGAAAATGATACATTGAATCGCTATTAAGAACAATATTCCAAATTCATTCACAAATCCGTCGACGACCCCTACAAGATAAGAACTAATTCCTGTTGTAAATATTAATGAAAATATACAACCTATTATGCTTAGAACCGTTACAGTTTTCTTACGAGACCAATTAAATTTGTCTTCTGTTGATTTTACCATCGGTTCAAATATTCCAACTGCCGAAGTAATTCCTGCAAACAAAATTGCTAAAAATAGTAATGGTGCCAATATGTGTCCCATTGCACCCATAATATTAAAAATCATTGGGAAAACAACAAATATCAATCCTGTACCTTCACTAACCAGTTGGACCATCGGAGTTCCTGATGAAAATGACATGAATCCTAAAATTGAAAAAATACCGAAAGCTGTGAAAATCTCAAATGACGAATTTGCAAAAACAACAAGCAATACATTATCAATTAGTTTGGAATTTTCAGGTAAATAACTGGCATAAGTTAACGCAATTGCCTGTCCCATGCTCAATGAGAAAAGAATCTGAGAAAATGCTGCAAGCCAAATATTAATATCAGTTAATTTGCTCCAGTCAGGTTGCAGCAATGTTTGTATACCTATGTTAGCTCCAGGCAGTGTCAAAGCGTAAAGCACTATTCCAATCATGATAATAAAAAGGGAAGGTATTAATATTTTTGAAATTTTTCCTATTCCATCATTTAAATCCCTATGGGATATGAACCATACAATAACCCATATTATTATTGCACCAATTGTTGTCGGAATTATAAAAGAACTTAAATTTGACAAATTGGAACTTCCACCAACATTTTTAACAAAATATAATGCTACATCGTTGCCCCATGAAAATGTGAAACTGGAACTCAAATATATTAAATCCCAACCCAATATAACAATATAGTAAATCAATACCGTGAAAACAAATAATAGTAAAACCCATGAAACAAATTCCAGTTTAGGATTAATTCTTTTCAATATATTCGAAAAAGAATCCTTAAAATTATATCCAATACCATATTCCAATATTAGAAACGGAATGCCCAATATAGCTATAGCAATAAGATAAGGGATAAAAAATGTCCCTCCTCCGTTTGAATAGACAACATAGCTAAAACGCCAAATATTCCCTAAACCAACGGCCGCCCCAATCATTGCAAATAAAAATGATAACTGTGAATTCCACTGAGTTTTCTCCACCATTTTTCTCACCTAATGCAAAAAAATATACTAATCTATAAATTAAGTTTATTTTGAACAATTAAATAATTTTTGGAAACCTGATGAAAAGATTTTTTCAAAAATTTGCTGATTTTAAAAATCACATTTTCAATTTTTGGTTTCAAATTAAATCCTAAAGCATTGAATAGGAGATGAGAATGAATAAGTGAAAATGGAGGGACAGAAGAAAAAAAAGACCTATAACCTCATGAAGAATGAATTTTGAACCCTCTAAAATAGGACAAAATAAGAAATTTTATCTCATCTCCATTTAGTATATTAGTCATAAGACATATTTATACTTTTAATAGCTTAAAAACAATATTTAAACTAGTTTTAAAGATTTTAAAGCAAAATAAATATTGTTTTGAAATAAAACATATATTTATATAGTTTTGATAATAATTTATACACATAGCTTGTTAGAGGTGCTTAACATGGATGTCCAGACAAAAGAAAAACTAAAATTAGCACAAAGATTCAAAAAGGAAAACAAAATTGACGAATCAGAGGAAATTTACAGAGAATATTGGGAAAAATCACCTGAAGATTTCTCAGAATTCGACAAAACTACTTTCAGTTGGATTCTCTACAAAAAGTACATCAAAGACAATGAGAATCTTGAGGAAATTCTTGAAAGTGCTGAATTAATAACTGACATGAAAAAACAAGAAGATCAATCTAAAAACAACAAATATCCATGTCCATACACATTAGCAGTTTTAAAAGTTCTTGAAAACTTAAACAAAAACAGTGACTTTGAAGAAGTTGTAATGTGGGCAGAAATGATTAATCCTGAATATTTGAGCCAAAAGGCCAGTGATTTCAATGGAAGAAAATACCCTTCAAACAAAGAGAAATATTACAGCCAGCTAACAAAGGCACTTTTAAAACTTGATGAGATTGACAGGTGCTATGAGCTGTCAAAAGAAGCTCTTGAATTAGAAGAACTGACTGATGACATCTGGTTTAAATGGAGATTGGCCAAATGCGCTAATGAAATTGGAGAATATGATGAAGCGATTGAATATCTCAAGTATATCATCACGAAAAAACAGGACTGGTATATTAAAGCCGAAATAGCTAACAGCTATTACTTTAACGGAGATTTTGAAAATTCTCTATCCTATGCAATCGATGCAGTTTTAACATCTGCACCTAGTGAAAGTAAAGTAAATGTCTATTCATTGATTGCAGATTTGGTTGAAGACGAATATCCTGATGAAGCTTTGCAGAACAGATATTTAGAGTATAGTATCAGACTTAACAAGGGATGGAAAATTGATGAGAGATTATCTGAAAAAATTGAAGAAGCAGGGCTTGACACAGAAAATACAGAATACTGGAAAATAGAAAAAGAACTTAAAAACTTTTGGAATGAATTAAGATACAAAGACCAGCAACCCCAATACGGAATCATAAGCAATATATTGCCTCATGGAAAATCAGGTTTCATACAATCAGAGGACGGCAAGTCATATTATTTCAAAAAATTTGACTTCAAAGGAAACATGGGAGACTACCATGTCGGCACAAGTGTAAGTTTCTATCTCGAAGAGGGCTATGATAAAGCTAAAGATAAAATAAAAATGAATGCCGTGAATATTAATACAATATAGATAGGGAAATTCCCAATCTCAATTTTTAAAAAAAAAGTTTAAGAAATATGGAGGAAAAAATAAAAGCAGAATAAGGATCTGCTTTTAAGTTATAGTTTTATTTTCTTCTTCTTAATACTGCATATCCACCTATTATTGCATTTACTACAAGTAACACTAAAATTGGATTACCTGTTGCTAACAAGTTATGAGAGGTGGAAGTTGCGTTTGCAGTTGTATTATGTTCTACAGGAGTTGTTGTGTTACCTGTTGTATTGGTTGGTGCACCTGCACTTGGGACATGTGTACCATTTTCTAATGTTTCATTGTATTGGCTTCCAGCCCAACCGCCATCATCTTGGTATTGGCTTCCAGCCCAGCCACCTTTATCTTGGTATTGACTTCCAGCCCAACCTCCATCATCTTGGTTTTGGCTTTCGGAAACTCCATTCATGCCATCATAACTGGTTCCAACATATCCGTCGTCAGCATTTACATCTGCTGCACATACTGCAGTTGCAGATGCGATAACACAAAATATTGCAAGTAATGTTAATAGTTTTTTTGAAAAATCCATAATAATCACCTTTGATAATTTTTTTGACAGATGCAAGTTTGCCATGTTTTTCTGGAAAATAACTTACTTCCTACAAGTAATTATATTATAAAGCACATATATAAAGTTTTTCGAATGTAAGTGGTTACTTACATCTTAAAACAATGAAAAAAGAAAAAATAAATGATTATAATAAAAAATAACTACAATAAATATCTTATATAATCATATAATAGATTTGAAAAATTTTCTAAAAAAAAGAATGAAACACAATATCCCTGTTCCATATCTTCCAGCATTAACGAATACATAATAGTAAATGCAATAATAATTAAGTCAAAAAAAAAGTTAATGGGAAAGTAATTATCTAATTACTTCCACGATCATGTCCAAGTTTTCAGATTGTAAGATGTCAACTTTCTTACCGGATGCACCGACAATCTCTTTTTTGATATTTAACATATCTTCAGGAACTACAATATCCCCTATTGCCAATTCATGATTTTCTTCTAAAGCAGAACCAATTTCATCGATATCGGTTGATTTTAAATAACCTATGATTTTACCGGCATCTCCTTTGAATGTTGGTCCGATTTTAGACATGTCAGGTTCGACTTCAATGATTTTTTCATGAACTTCAGGTTTTCCCTGGCTTATTTCCAAATTATTGATTTTTAAAGTTCCTTCAATGTCATCTCCAAATTTATTGAAGACATCAACCAAGTCCGTATCAGAAGTATACACATTAACTTCAGCCAATTCCGCATTCAGTGGTATTTTGGAAGCTGACTTGAATCTTCTTACTTCATCAATTAACTCAACTGTGGTTTCTCCTTTAATTTCCATTTCTTCACTGATTAATTCTTCATATACTTCAGGCCATGAAGTAGTATGAATTGACTCGTCTGAGAAGTATTGGTATACTTCTTCTGTGAAAAATGGTGCAATTGGAGCCATTAATTTAAGTGAAGTTTCAACAACTGTTTTTAATGTGTATTTTGCAGCTTTTCTTGATTCATCTGAAACGTCAGTGTATAATCTGTATTTTACAGCTTCAATGTATTCATCACAGAAATCATGCCAGAAGAATCTTTCAATTGATGTGATTGTATCTGCAAAGTTATAGTCTTCAAATGCCTTGTCGACTTTTTTGTTGAGGTTATTGAGTTTGGATAAAATCCATAAATCAAGTGGTCCTAAATTATCTTTAATCTCTTCATATGAAACTTCCTCATCAAAAATCTGCATGCTGATAAATCTAAATGCATTCCAAAATTTTCTAAGGAATCTGTAACCATGTTTAATGTCTTTCCAATCAAATATTACATCAGATCCAGGAACACTGTTAGCCGCCCAGGTTCTTAGTGAGTCTGCACCGTATTTTTCGATTACCTCTTCAGGTCCAACAACAAACTCAGGTCGGGATTTACTCATTTTGTTTCCGTCTTCACCAAATACCATACCGTTAATTACAATATCGTCGAATGGTTTTTGGCCTGTTAAAGCAAGACATCTCAATGTAGTGTAAAATGCCCATGTACGGATAATGTCGTGTCCTTGCGGACGGATATTTGATGGGAAATGATTTACATAATCTTCATCAGGCCATCCTGCAATGGATAACGGTGAAATTGATGAATCCATCCATGTATCCAAAACATCCACTTCAGGGATGAATTCTTCACATCCGCATTCACATGCATGTTTCGGTTTGTCTACTGTTGGATCTATTGGCAAGTCTTCAACATCAGGTATAATGACTTTTCCACAGTCTTTACAGTACCATACAGGAATCGGAGTAGCAAATATTCTTTGTCTTGAGATACACCAGTCCCATTCCATGGAATCTGCCCAGTTTATCATACGGGATTTCATGTGTTCTGGTACCCATTTCATTTCATCGGCTGCAACTTTGGTCTTTTCAATTAAATCTCTTACAGCTACAAACCATTGTTCTTTGAGAAGAATTTCAACCGGGGTTTTACATCTCCAGCATTGACCAACATTCTGGTCAACTTCTTCTTTTTTCAATAAGTAACCTTCACTGTCCAAATCGTCAATTGTCTGTTTTTTACAGCTTTGAAGATCCATTCCTTCATATCTTCCGGCAGCGGCAGTTAATATACCTGCATCATCAATGACATCAATGACTTCAAGGTCATATTTTTGAACCCAGCTTACGTCAGTTTTATCCCCAAATGTACAAATCATTACCGCACCTGTACCGAATTCAGGGTCTACTTCCTCATCAGCAATGATTTTAACTTTTTGGTGTGATAAAGGCACTTCAACGTATTTTCCTAAAAGGTGAGTGTATCTTTCATCTTCAGGGTGAATTACAACTGCTACACATGCAGACATCAATTCAGGCCTGGTTGTTGCAATCAGAATCCCTTCCTCTTTAGGGTCAGCCTGTTTTCCGGATTCCTGTGAAGATGCAATATTTTCATATGAATCTTCAACAGCAGGAGGGAAGTTGACATAGTTTAAAAAAGTAGTGTTGTCTGAGTATTCAACTTCAGCAAAAGCAATAGCTGTCTGACAACGAGGACACCAGTTTACAGGGTGTTTTCCCTGATAAATCAATCCGTCTTCATACATTTTCAAAAAGGAATATTGAGTTCTTTTCATGTACTCAGGATTCATTGTTACAAACTCGCGAGTCCAATCCTGTGAATAACCCATTGCTTTCATATCTGCTTTCATGCTTGCAATGTTTTTAGTGGTCAAATCAATACAATATTGTCTGAACTGAGCTCTTGAAACATCATTTTTCTTGATTCCATGAGTTTCTTCAACTTTAACTTCAGTAGGAAGACCATGACAGTCCCATCCCTGTGGGAACAATACGTCAAATCCTTTTTGTCTTCTGTATCTTGCATTCATATCAATGTAAACCCAATTCAAGACATGTCCTAAGTGAATTGCGCCTGTTGGGTATGGTGGGGGAGTGTCAATAATATATCTAGGACGAGATCCATCTCCAATGTATTTGTAGATGTTTTCATCTTCCCATTTTTGCTCCCAAACCTTTTCTTTTTTAAAATCATAGTCTTTAGGAATTTCTTCGTGTGACATATATTTTCTCCTAGTTAATGTAAATAAAAATAATATTACTAATTATATATTTTATTATTTAAAAAAGTAATTATTAAATCAAAAAATAGTTAAATATATTATATAATAAAAATCAAAATATTAATATTATAAATTAATAAAGGACTGTGAAATAATGAACTTATTATGGTTTTATGTTGCTATTGTATTGGCTTTAAGCGATATACTGCACACACAATTAATGTGGAGAATTTTAAATAACTTCTACATAATTTTAGGTGGGCTAATTCAGCAAACAACAAAAACAACATGGCAAACCTGGTTATCTCATGAAATAATGGAAGCAGGATTTCATTTTATTGTTTTGTCAATTTTCTTTTTTAATCCAATTATAGGAATTCAAGCAGCCCTGATTCATTTTGTAATAGATATAACCCATACAATATTTATACGAAATATGGGTGAAATAGAACATAGAGCACTTCACTTTGTAATTGAATCTCTATTTTTCATACTTATTTATGGATTTTAATATAGGAGTTTAATAATGCCAGTTATAACATTTAAATATCAAGATTTAAAAGATTTAGGAATCGATATGGAAAAAGATGAACTAATAGACACATTACCTATGATGTCCAGTGACATTGAAGACTTTGATGATGAGGAAATCAAAGTAGAATTCTTCCCGAACAGACCTGACAATTTGTCTGTTGAAGGAGTAGCTAGATCTTTTAAAGGATTTATCGGCCAGGAAATTGGTTTTCCGGATTATAAGGTAACTCCATCCGGAGAATATGTTACTGTTGATAGCGATGTTGCAGCAATAAGACCATACATAGGATTTGCCAAAATCGATAATGTTGATTTTTCCGGCGATAAGCTCAAATATGTTATGGAATTTCAGGAAAACCTTCACTGGGTTATCGGAAGGGACAGAAAAAAAGTAGCTATCGGTATTCACAATGCAGACGTAGTGGAAGGACCATTCAAATACATCGCTACACCAAAAGATGCAAATGCATTTGTTCCTCTTGAAAAAGATGTTGAAATGACTCCTGATGCAATTTTAACCGATCATGAAAAAGGTCAGGCTTATGCTCATTTAATCCAAGACTTTGATAAATACCCATTGATTCTTGATAAAGACGACAACGTACTGTCAATGCCCCCAATCATTAATGGTGAGTTAACCAAACTTAAAGAAGACACTCACAATATTATTGTTGATGTAACCGGAACCGATGAGAAAGCTGTTAATCAGGCATTGAATATCATCTGTTCATCATTTGCAGAAGTCGGAGGCGAACTAAAATCCATGGAAGTCAGATATGAAGATAAAACTATCACAACTCCTGATTTAACTCCTCAAGAAATGAACGTCCATGTTGATACTGCAAATGAATTGATTGGTGGAACCAGCCTAACAGCAGAAGATATCAAAGAATTATTATTCAAAGCACGTTTTGACGCTGAAATCATTGATGATAATGAAGTAAAAGCAATCATTCCAGCTTACAGAACAGATATTTTACATGAAGTGGATATTGTTGAAAATATCGCAGTGCAATACCACATTAACGATGTTGTTGCCGAACTTCCAGATATCAACACAGTAGCTTATGAAAACAACTGGTTTAAATCTGAAAGTATTATCCGTGAAGTGATGGTCAGTTTAGGCTTCCAAGAAGTAATGAGTTTAATGCTTACCAACGAAGAGGCACATTATACAAAAATGAATCAGGAAGAAAAACCACACGTTCAGGTTGCAAGACCTATTACTATTGACAGAACAATGATTAGAACCAGCTTAATCAATAGTTTAATGGAATTTTTAGAAGACAACAAACATGAGGACTTGCCTCAAAAGATTTTTGAGATTGGTGATGTATTATACCTTGACGAAACAAAGGAAAATAAAACCGTTGCTTCTAAAAAATTAGCTGCACTAGTTTGCCACTCAACTGCAAACTTTAGTGAAATCAAATCCATTGTTACAACTGTCCTATCAAACTTAGGATATTCTATGGAAATAAAAGACAGTGATAATAAGACATTCATTTCAGGTAGAGCAGCAGATGTTACCGGATTTGCCGGAGATAAAAAAATTGAAGGATTCTTTGGTGAAGTGTCACCTGAAGTAATAACCAATTTTACCTTAGAGTATCCTGTAATTGCATTTGAAATTGAATTTATTAACTAAATTCTTTTTCAATACCATAATTTTCTCATATCGGTTTCCATTTGGGAGTAATTATTCACAACTGGAGAAGTGTCCCAATTATTGAAAATAACTATGAGAATTAGTAGGACAATTATAACTACTATTAAAATTATTGTCCATTTATTCAATTATTCACCAACCATTGTCAAAGTTATTGTTCTTGAGCTTCTTGGTCCATCTAATTCTACAAAAAATACTGACTGCCAAGTACCTAACTCTAATTTTTTGTTTTTAATCGGCAAACACTCACTTGAAGAAAGCAAAAATGATTTAAGATGTGAACGGGCATTATTGTCAATCCTATCATGATCATAAGAATATTTATCAGTAATCAGATTATCCAAACTAAATTCAATATCCTTTAAAAGTCCTGACTCGTTTTCATTAACAACAATTGCTGAAGTAGAGTGTTTTGAAAAAATAGAGATTATTCCTTCGTTGATTTCAATTAATTCGTTAATCTTAGAAGTTATATCAATGATTTCAAACTTTTTTGAAGTATTAATTTTAATAGAATTGCTTTTTACTGTCATTGAAATATAATTTGTTTAAACACATTAATAAAAATAAAAGAAAAAAAGAAAAGTAAATTTTAAATTAAAAATCACTTTTACGTCTGTATCCATAAATCAAACATCCCAATAAAGAAACAATACTCAATACAACAAGTCCTGATGTATCAGTAACCTCTTTTGAGATTTTACTTGGAGGTACAACTTCATATGCTTTACCTTCTTGAGATACTTCACCGTTACTTGCATCTCCGGCATCAATGTCTCCGTTAGTTAACGCACTTTCACCATTATCAGAAGAATCCTGAAAAGATCCTGATGCATTTGTTCCAAAAACGCCTGATTTTTCAGAGTTGGCATAGTGAGCACTTTTAGAAGTTCCATTCTGTGGATTTCCACTACCTTTAGCAGAACCCCCTTGTGTAGAGTCAGTTACAGATTCTTGATTATCTCCAGACATTCCACTTTGGCCTTCCTGATTTTGGGAAGTAGTGGAATCCTGATTATCTTCTTTTTCACCGGATGCTGCCTTATATTTGTATTTGACAGGTTCACCACCAACCATGACCTCAATATCGTATTCCTTATCAGGATCAAGATTTGCATCAATTGTAGCTTTGCCGTTTACAAATTTTGCAGTATACTGATTCCCGTTAACATTGACCTTGGTATCAAATGTTCCGAATTCTTTAACTGCCTGACCGCTATTGTCATACATTTGAAGGCCAATACCGTTTTTCACTGATATTGTTCCCATTTTCATTATCCCTGCCAAAAGCATTGGACATACAAAAGTATTTGAATCATCGGTTGAGTCAAACCAATTATCTCCCAGTTTAAATACAGGCAGATCAGGATTATTTTTAGCCTGATACATTTCATTGTGTGCTAAAACATTATACTTAACTTCCAATCTTCCAGGATATTTTTCTTTTGCAGTTTTAAAACCTGAACCAAATAATAATCCATTTCCTGTTTCGTAAACTCCACCAGTTTCTGTAATTGATGGATTTTTACGATTGCTTGTAAATGAATTTGCATTAATAATATCATAACTGGATGTGGAATTGATGAAAATACCATTAAGATTTTCATAAGCGTTGTTATGCTTAATTATATTCCCATAAGATTTATTCTGCAGAGTAATTCCATTCAACACATTATGATGGATTTCATTATATACAATAGTATTATTGTTTATGTTGGATGTTTCTATTCCGGATCTTTGATTGTAGGATATAGTATTGTTTTTAATTGAACTGAATCCAACATTTTTAAGCTGAAGTCCATCACCGACTGATTTTGAAATTGAATTGAAACTTACCTCGACATTATTTGAATCTTTAATTAGAATTCCTGCCTTTTGAGAGCCAGTCCCCTTATTATTTTTAATTATGGTATTGTCTGATGAATCAACAATGACCCCATAATCATTCAAATCGGATATTATTGTTATTCCGGATAATCTGCTTCCACCAGAATTGTTGGTAAAGTAAAATCCGAAGGTTTTGTCTATTGACAAGTTTTGAGCCTTAGCACTTATGCCATCTGAGACATAAACAATACTACCTGTAGCAGATACGATATTTAATTTCTTATCTACCACCAATGAAACATTTTTATACTCTTTTGAAGTGAATTCAAATGTATCACCATCATTTGCATTATCCAACAATACCTGAATATCATCATTAGATAAATCATCAGCAATCTGATAGGAATTACCTTGTGAAGATAAAGTATTATTGTTAATTTCAGTAGCATTTACCGTTGAAACTAGCAATAAACATGTTAAACATATGAACAAAAGAATTATAACCTTTTTATCCATATATAAACCCTCTATTTCAATTTAATCAAGATAAATTATGAAAATTTACGAAGTAAATTAAATTTAATATTGATTAATATTTATTATATTTATGTTTAACCAATATAAAGTTTTTTAAAATATTAAAAACAAGTAAATGATTGTTATTTACTAAATTAAAATAGATTAACAATGTTATATAAAAATTAATTTAAATATTAAAAAATACAAACTATACATTGTTGCTTATCGATTAAAAGAGGAAATAAGTAATTATAAAAATTAGATAAAGATGATGATATGAATAAAAAGAGTTTATTTATAACTACATTTTTAGTTTTCGCAATTATTTTAGGTTCATCTGCTGTATTTGCAGAAGATACTTCTGATTTTACAGCTGCAAACGATGAACAAAAAATTCAAGAAAGCTCAGATGTAAGTGATTTACTTCAAAGCACAGATGATATTAAATTATCCGCAAGCTATGATATAAAAAGTGGTTCAGATAGTGAAACTATCCAAAAAACCATCAATAATATGAGCGATGGGGATTCTTTAAACTTCGAAGAAGGAACTTATAATGACATATGCATATATGTAGATAAAAGTATTACAATCAACGGTAATGGGGCAAAATTAATCGGATATGAAAATCCTAATGTTAATACCACCCCAAATAAGATAACAACACCTACCCAATCTGGAGGATACGGAATAGGAAATTATGCAACATTATACGTTGTCAACACTACAAATGTAGTAGTCAATGGATTAACTGTTGTAGGACAAAGTCCGGAATATGGACAGGCAGCAATATTCACCAACTCCGCAAATAACTTAACCATAGAAAAATCAACAATTATCGGTGGTTACTGGGGTATTTATTTAGAGTACAGTGCTGATGGAAAAATAATCGGCAACACAATTCAAAACCAGGAAGCAATAGGTATAATCAACTTTGGATCTCCAAGAACACTTATCACAAACAACAAAGTAGTCAACGTTAAAAACCATGGAATTGATGCAAGACACGGAACAGGACCTAATGTGCAAATAATCAACAACACAGTAATCGGTTCCAAAGAAGGAATCTATTTAATGCATTCCAAAGGACACACCGCATCTGGAAACGCAATTATCAATTGTACTACCAGTTCAATTACATGTTACGGATCAGGTCAAATTACCATTTCAGGCAACACCCTGAAAAAATCAAGAATAGGTATTTTACTTGGTGGAGGATACTATGACATTAACGTTGAAGAAAATACCTTCCAATTAGACAATTTACCATTCCCACCAACTTTCGTATACTTTATAGCACAAGCAAACAGTGCTTATCAAACTGCAGACGGTGTTATAGGAACATATACTGAAGGCATTTCACCTGTTAGCCCAGTAGACATTGCAACTCCTGTTAAACCTAATCCTGATTATGCAACTATTTTAAATCCAACCGGAACTATTTACAATGTAACCAGCGGAATGACCGGAAGTGAAATTCAAAGCATTATTGATTCCATGGCTGATGGAGACACATTATCCTTTGAAAAAAATGCAACATTCAATGATATTTCAATTTATGCAGATAAAAACATCAAAATTTTAGGAAATGGTGCTACCTTAATTGGATATAATAATATCAATGCATCCAATGTACCTGCAAAAATCAGAAATGCAACCTCAAGTGGAGGATATGCTATAGGAGAATATGCTGTATTCTACATTGTAAACACAACCGGTGCTGTAATCAGTGATTTAAACATCATCACACAATACCCTGGTTATGATACCACAAAAGCAACTACCAGCACAGAAGAATATAAAACTGTAGGATTACACATTGAACAAAGTAAAAAATTCACTGCAACCAATTTGGATATTACCGGCGCATCATGGGGTATTTTCTTGAGAAGTTCACCTAATGGACTTGTATCCAACAATAACATCCATGATGTCTACACCACAGGTGTTATAAGCTTCGGTTCAGCAAATTCAACAATTATTAACAATAAAATTTCCAATGCCATAAACCATGGTATTGATGTAAGACACGGAACCTGTCCTAATGCTGTCATTTTCAATAATACAGTTAACGGTGCAAAAGAAGGAATCTATTTAATGCATTCAAAAGGACATACAGTTTATGAAAATACAATCAGCAATTATAAAATCAGTGCAATTACTGCTTATGGATCTGGAAATGAAGTTATTTTCAACAATACCATTGCTGCAGGAAGATTATACTTCTTACTTGGTGGAGGATATTACAATGTAACAATAGGAACCAACAAATGCCCTCCAGCTGCAATGTACTATCCATTCCCACCAACATTCAGGGAATTCATTGCTCTAGCAGATAGCAGTTTCCAAAGTGCAGACAATGTCATTGGCGTTTACAGCACAAATCCAGCTACACAGCTTACTGCTGAAGACATTACCCTCGATTCAACTAACGGATTAATTAATGTTACATTAAAGGACGGAAATGGAAATGCATTATACAATGAAGAAGTTGTTTTATCATTAAATGGTGTAAACTACACTGCAAAAACAAATGCTAACGGTATAGCAGCATTTAATTTCACTGCAAATGAAGGTGCAAACACTGCAACTTTCACATACAACAGCAGAGCATATTTGGATTCATCTAACACAACTGCTACAATCAATGTGAAAACTTCAACTAAAATCGAAGCATCAAAAGTAACTAAAACATATAATGTTGCTAAAAACTTAGTACTTACTTTAAAAGATGTTAATGGAGAAATTTTAGCTAATAAAACTGTAACAATTACCTTCAACGGTAAAGATTATAATAAAACCACAGATAGCAAAGGTCAAGTTAGTTTTGCTTTAAGCAATTTAGCTCCTAAAACATACCCTGCAGTTCTTAATTTTGATGGTGATGATTTATACAAAGCATCCAGTTCAAAAGTTAATGTTGTTGTCAAAAAAGCAACACCTAAATTAACTGCAAAAGCAAAAACATTTAAAGCTGCAACAAAAACCAAACAATATGCAATAATCTTGAAAACCAACAAAAATGCAGCTATTAAAAAAGTGAAAGTTACACTTAAAATTAAAGGTAAAACCTACAAGGCCACTACCAATTCCAAAGGTAAAGCTATCTTTAAAATTACCAAATTTACCAAAAAAGGCAAATACACAGCTACTGTTAAATTTGCGGGTAACAGTTACTACTATAATAAAACTGTAAAACCAAAAATAACCATTAAATAGAAGAGATTAATTAATCTCTTTTAATTTTTTCTTTTTAATATAATAAAAATATAAATAGATAAGATATTCTGACAATCTTTTTTTAATATGTATTTCTTTTGGAAAAAGCGAAGTATATTATGAATAAACCCACTAAAATCAAAACGATTTGAGGAAATATTGCAAAGATTATCATAGGAATAATCTTCAATTCAGCCAAAAGCCATAGGATGCCATAAATAACCAGTAAACCACCGAACAATATAGCTATCTTAAATGCCAAATCTTTAAAATCGAAAAAAGGCATTCCGCCAAACGGACCCTGCATACAATCACCTACAACTCTTTGGTTCCGTCTTCAGTTCCTACAATGACTTTATCAACCATCTGTGAGAAGATTCCATTTTCTACTACACCTGGAATTGAATTTAAGTCAATTTCCAAGTGAGCAGGTGATTCAATCTTGTCAAATTTGGCATCAATTACAAAGTTTCCGTTATCTGTAATAACAGGCCCGTCTTTTCTTTGTGCCATTCTTATCTCACATGTTGCACCCATATCTTCCAATGTCTGTATTACCATCCTTGATGCATCAGGCAGCACTTCTACAGGAACAGGAAATGTACCTAACTTTTCAACACATTTTGATTCATCTACAATGACGATGAATTTTTTGGCAGCATAGTCTACAATTTTTTCTTTAGTATGAGCTGCTCCCCCTCCTTTAATTAAATTAAAATCAAAGTCCACCTCATCGGCACCATCAACAGAAAGGTCAATGTCATGCTCTTCTAAGGTAGTGATTGGAATGTTCCACTGTTTTGCAATCAGTAAGGATTGAAATGATGTTGGAATTCCCATCACATTAATTCCTTCCTCTTTAACTCTCATTCCTACCTTTTCAATGAAGAAATGTGTGGTTGAACCTGTACCAAGCCCTAAAACCATTCCGTCTTCCACATATTCAGCAGCCTTGTAACCGGCATTTTTTTTACTGGAATTGTTGCTACTAGCATTTTTCATTTATATCACAAACCCCAATGTTAATTTATTAAGTTTATAACCTTTTTTACAGTCATTATGTTTTCCTTCATGATTTAATACAATGCATTTATCGTTTTCCACTAAACCTTCAGGGAAACAAAGATCATGAAATTCACACTCTTCATCACAGTCAACAGCGTTGAATGTGAATGTTGAACCTTCAAAAATATTTTTAGAATCTGTTAAAATGTCTATTTGAGCCCTGTCGACTTCAACAGGAACTACAGCTCCTTCACCATGGATAGGGCATTTCTGTTCATTATCACGTACTTCTGTTATAACATATTTTCTGTTTTTTTCAAGGCTTCCAATACAAGATGATTTAAATCTACAATCATCACATTCAGGAGCGGGACCTAAAAAAACAAATTCTTGACCTTTTTTTGCAAGTTGTTTACCTATTAATGTTATCATTAAATCACCTCTGTTTTATGAGCCAGTTCATAAGCAGCTTCTTTTGAAATTCCGTTGTCACCTAAAATAGTGTATCGCTCCGGTCGGATATTATTAGCCATCACCAATGCATTGATGACATCTTCATCTGAAATACCTATTTCAGCAGCTGTGGTTGGAGCCTGAACCGCTTTTAGAGTATCTCTAATAGATTTCCAATCTCCTCCATGAAGATACATCATCATTATTGTTCCGATACCACATTGCTCACCATGAAGTGCAGGCTTATCCAATATCTTGTCCAAAGCATGTGAGAAGAGATGCTCTGATCCGCTTGCAGGACGTGAAGAGCCAGCAATACTGATTGCCATTCCTCCACTGAAGAGAGATTTCATGACAATTCTCGCACTAGGCTCAAGATTTGGTTTAATATTTGCAATATTGTCAGTAATCAGATGAGCTGACATTATTGACAGTGCAGCAGCTGATTCACTGAATGATTCATTCTTAAGTCTGTGTGCTAATTCCCAATCTTTAATTGCTGTGAAATTAGCTATTAAATCAGCGCAACCTGCTGCAAGCAGTCTGAATGGAGATTGTGCAATTACCTCCGAATCGGCAATGACTGCTATCGGAGAGTGGGCTGCAACAGATATTGAAGTATCAGGGTTTTTGATTGATGCCATAGGAGATACAATACCATCATGAGAAGCTGTTGTCGGCATGGATACAAAGTATACGCCCTGATTATAAGAAGATAATTTAGCTACGTCAATAACTTTTCCACCTCCAATACCCAGTACGGTAGTGTCGGGTGTAATCAATTCTTCAACTTCAGATATTGATTCCTGAGATGCATTATTTACTTTAATTACATCATATTCAATACCCTCAGTTTCAAGGCTTTCAATTGCAGGTTTTGCTCCCGCATCAAAAGTATGGGAACCAGTTACAATCAATGCCTTTTTATCCAAATGTAGAGATTTGCAAATCTCGGCCGTATCCTTTATAATGCCCGGATCAATGTAAACTTCCCTCGGCATCTGTATTTTCCTATTACTCATAATATCTCCTAAATTAAATTATACAATATTATATATGTATAAAATAATTATAAATAACTTTCTTTAAATAGATTTAATATATATTAAAAACAGATATTTTAATGTTATAAAATTTTAAGGTGATATGGTGGAAAATTTTGACGAATGGTTTCATGATATTTTAGAAAATGCAAATATTACTGATTCAAGATATCCTATTAAAGGAATGGCAATTTGGATGCCTTACGGTTTTCAGATAAGAAAGCACTCAATGAACATTATCAAAAAATTACTGGACAAAGACCATGAAGAAGTTTTGTTCCCAATGCTTGTTCCTGAAACTGAGCTTGCAAAAGAAGGTATTCATGTGAAAGGGTTCGAAGATGAAGTATACTGGGTAACACAAGGAGGGCAAACTCCTTTGAATGAAAAATTAGCTTTAAGACCAACCAGTGAAACTGCAATCTATCCTATGTATGCATTATGGATTAGAACACACATTGACCTTCCAATCAAATATTATCAAATTGTAAATACATTCAGATATGAAACAAAACACACAAGACCTTTAATACGTGTAAGGGAAATTACCACATTTAAAGAAGCTCATACAGCACATGCAACAAAAGAGGAATCTGATGAACAGATTCAGGATTTCATTGCAATCTATAAAGAGTTCTTTGATGATTTGGGAATTCCATATTTAATCTCAAAAAGGCCTGAATGGGACAAGTTCCCTGGTGCGGACTACACCATGGCTTTTGATGTTATAATGCCTAACGGTAAAACCCTGCAGGTTGGTACAATCCACAATTTGGGTCAGACCTTTGCAAAAACCTTTGACATTACCTTTGAAGATAAGGACGGCCAGCACAAACTGGTTTATCAGACCTGTGCAGGAGTATCCGACAGAGTAATAGCTTCCGTTATTGGAATTCATGGAGATGAAAAAGGACTTAGATTACCACCTAAAGTATCACCGAATCAAGTAACCATAATTCCAATTCTATTCAAAAAAGGAAAAGAGGAAGTACTGGCAAAATGCTCACAAATCAAAGAACAATTAGAGGATGCAGGTCTTAGAGTAAATATTGATGACAGGGACATAAGACCGGGTAAAAAGTTCAATGACTGGGAACTTAAAGGAACTCCTCTTAAACTTGAGCTGGGACCTCGTGACCTTGAAAACAACATTACCATTGCAATGAGAAGAGATGAAGGAGAAAAAATAGAACTCGCTTTAGATGATTCATTAGCTTCTAACGTTATAGATTTACTTGAAAAATCCGATGAAAACCTGTCTGAAATCGCATGGAACTTTCAGGAAGAACATGTCAAATTCACACAAAACATTGATGAAATCTCCGAGCTTGTTGAAGCAGGCAATGTAGTTAAATTCTACTGGTGCGGAGATGAAGCTGTAGGAAAAGAAATTGAAGAAAAAACAGGTTATGACATTTTAGGTATTCAGGAAGAAGTATCTGAAGGAAAATGCATCGCCAGCGGCGAAGATGCAAAATACATTGCTTTAATAGCTAAAACATATTAAGTGATTAAAATGGATAACATATATGCAATAATTCCTGTTACCACATTCAATAATGCAAAAACCAGACTTTCTCCATTTTTATCTGCTGAAGAAAGAGAAAATCTTTTAAAGGCAATGCTTCGTGATGTAACTGACACATTAAAAAAACATGTTGATAAAATTTTTATCATCAGCCGTGATGAGGATGTATTGAGTTATGCAGAAAGTTTGAATGTGAATACCATTCTAGAAAATGACAATTCCAATTTGAACAAAGCATTAACTCAGGCAATGAAATTATGTAAAGGAAAAACCAGGAAAATAATTATAGTGCCTAGTGACATTCCTTTAATCGGCAAAACAAATGTTCAAATGCTGATTGATGCATCTAAAAATCTGGATTTTATAATTGTTCCATCAAAAGGCGGCGGGACAAATATGATTATAATGAAGCCTATGGCCATCCGTACAAGATATGAAGGATTCAGCTATAAAGAACATGTGCAAATTGCTGAAAAGAAAAAATTAAATCCCCAGGTTCATGATTCATTCTTTATGGCATTAGATGTCAATACCACAGAAGATTTGGGTGAAATCATGATACACGGCGAAAAAACACATACCAGACAATACTTAAAAGAACTTAAAGTCAATGTTGAATCTTTCCGTGGATCAGAACGCCTGAAAGTTACCAGAGCTGATTAAATGATAGTGATGAGCATTGCCGGTGTTGACCCGTCAGGAGGAGCAGGAATTTTTGCTGATTTAAAGACTTTTCAGGCAATCGGTGTTTATGGAACAGGGATTGTAACAGCACTTACTGCCCAAAATCCATATAAATTCTTTTCAGCACTACCAATTTCTCCAGAATACATTGAAGAGCAAATAGATTCAGTTATGGAAAGCTATGAAGTTGAATTTATTAAAACCGGAATGCTGTACTCACCTGAAATTATAAAACTGGTTTCCAAAAAGGTCAGACAATACAATTTAAAAGCAGTTGTTGACCCTGTAATGGTTGCAACTTCCGGAGGAGATTTAACCAAAGAGGATTTAGCTGATGCATTTAATAAATATCTGCTTCCAAAATCCATTTTAACAACACCCAATATTAGTGAAGCTGAAAAATTAAGCGGCATTAACATTAACACCAAAGAAGATGCTATCAAAGCCTGCGAAAAAATATGCTGCAACAGCATCATTACAGGCGGCCATCTTGACGGAATAAATACCATAAGCATTGACGGTGAAATTACCGTTAAAAAACAGGACCTGATTGAAACTGACAATCTGCATGGTACAGGATGTAATCTCTCTTCAGCCATTGTTGCATATCTGGCAAAAGACAATGATTTGAAAACATCAATCCTAAATGCTCTGGATTATGTTTACGAGGGAATAGAAAATGGAAATTATGGAACATTAATAGCTAAATTATGATAGTATGAGTGAAAAAATAGTATTATGCGCTTGCAGTGGAATGAATCCCCGTGGAGCAGTTACAAGAGCAAGCGTATATGATTTAAGCATTGAACAGGACGATATCGAATATTGCTGCATCGTTGCAAGCGGAGGGAATTATCAAAAATTCATTGCCCTTGCAAAAGAAAATAAAGTAATTGCAGTAAATGGCTGTGAAAATTGTTGTCCTGAAACTATTTTAAAAACAAAAGACGCCACAGTTGAATATAATTTAAATGTGCAACAATTATTAAAAAAACATGATTTAAAAGCAGAATGTACTGTGCGCATCAATGAAAATGATGAAAAATGCGTTAATATAATTAAAAATGAAATTTTAAAAATAAAAAAAGAATTGAATGAGATTTAGTAGAAAAACTAATCTCCCATATCTAAATTTTCAACAATAGATTCCTGAAGAGCTATAAACTCTTTAGATTCTCTTTTTCTTGGCCTTTCAATATCAACATCAACGATATATGCAATTTTACCAGGATTTTTATCCATGATTACTATTTTATCAGCAAGATAAACTGCCTCGTCAACATCGTGAGTTACAAAAACGATTGTATTTTCAAATCTTTTCCAAACCCCTATAAGCTGTTCTTGAAGCTTGTGTCTATTTTGCATATCCAATGCAGAAAACGGCTCATCCATAAGTAAGATAGGTGAATGATTAAGCAAGGATCTAATAATTGCAACCCTCTGTTTCATACCACCTGAAAGTTCATGAGGATAGCTATCCTTAAAGTCAATTAAACCGACACTTTTAAGATATCTTTCTGCAGCTGCAACATTTTCCTCTTTTGATCCTTTTTTTGTCATCTCCAAACCGAAAGTTACATTCTGCAATACTGTTAACCATGGAAATAGCGAATATTGCTGAAAAATAACTGCTCTGTCACCGGATGGTTTTTTGACAACTTCACCGTTTGCAACTATCTCTCCGGAGGTAGGCTGATCAAGACCGGCAATCAATCTTAAAAGAGTTGTTTTGCCGCAACCGGAAGGACCTAAAAGACAGACAAGTTCACCGTCATTAATATTTAAATTTATATCCTCTAAAACAGATAGTTTATCACTTTTTTTGCCTTCAAAGGATTTGTTAATATTTTTAACATCGATTGACACACATAACACCTACCAGAATATCCTATTTTGAATTTTAGTAAATACAAAGTCAAACACAAGTCCAATTAATCCGATGACCAGCATACCAACGACTGTAGTACCTGTATCAAATAGATTGGTTGCAGTTAAAATCATGTATCCAAGACCGCTGCTTGAACCTATCATTTCCGCTGAAATGGTACACATCAAAGCGATTCCAATACCTACTTTCAAACCAGAAACAATATACGGAACGGTTGATGGCATTACAACACGTCTTAAAACATTCCAATCATTAGCTCCTAAAGTTTGAGCTGATTCTACTAAAACCTTGTCAGTTCTTTTAACCCCATCAATGGTATATACCAAAATAGGGAACACACATCCCATAAATATAATAAATACTGCAGGAACTGTACCGATTCCAAACCATAAGATTGAAAATGGAATCCATGCAACAGGAGGAATTGGTCTTAAAATACTTATTACAAAAGTACAAATGTCTTCTAAAGTCTTATACCAACCAAGCAGTATTCCAAGCGGAATAGCTACTACAGAAGCTAATATCAAACCTGCAAATACTTTAAATAAAGTATCAATAGTATTTGTAAGAAGCTTACCATTTTCAATAACTACCCATGCAGAATTTACTACATCCAAAGGACCCGGCAGTATATATGAAGAAAATAATCCTAAACCATTAGTAAGCAGATACCAAATAAAAATTAAAATTATTGGCAGAATTAATGGAATAAATTTATTTTTATAATTGTCTAACATCTCATCACTTAACTAAAAATTTTTATACATTATTAATTATGTTAACATAATATAAAAACTTTAAAAGAAAAATAGAGAAAAGTGTGAAAAATTTATATGGTCATTTCATACCGTAAACATTTCAAAAATAGATTATATTCTAACCTGAGACAAACACCTCTTTGGACATGACACAATACAGCTCAGACATTGATTACATGCTCTATTGTTCAATATCCATGTTTTATTGTGCCAGTTTACTTTTATGGCATTAAATCCACATACAAGTTCACATTTGCCACACAAACTACATTGCTTAATATCATTTCCAATACGCCAACGGGATTTGTATTTTGCAGACAATAATTCCGAAAAAATGAATTTACCAATTTCAAGGCCCGCTGAAGTACTGCCTCTTCGATGTCTCAATAGCATACCCCATTAATTTTGTTATACTTATTGATTTATTTAGATGAAATATAAATTTTTTGGTATGCCTAAATTTTTAAGGATAGGATTAAATACTAAGAAAAAGGAAATAATGATAACTAGGTGAAACTTTGAACATACACAAAAAATTCTTCTCAAAAATAGGATTCAATTACTTGATACTGGCAATATCCTCTTTGATAATTCAAATAATCGTTATCAATGTTGTCGGCATGACAAACAGAAGTTTGCTTAATAATTTCAATATTTTAACAATATTATCTGCAATCTGCAATTATGTGCTGCCGTTTCCAATCATATACTTTTTGATGAAAAAATTAGAAAAGCAAAATCTGAAAAAGGAAAATATAAGTGTAAAAACATTCCTTTTCTACCTGTCAGTAACATTTACGTTAATGTGGCTTGGAAATATTATCGGACTTGGAATTACCACAGCAATAGGAGGCATTTTCCACACAGACATCTCAAATCCTGTTCAAAACCTGATAAATTCATCAGACATCTGGCTGAACCTGCTATTAATCAGCATAATAGGTCCGATATTTGAAGAAATATTCTTTAGAAAACTTTTGGTTGACAGAACAATAAAATATGGTGCCAGAGTTTCAATAATATTATCCGCAGTTATTTTCGGATTTTTCCACGGAAACCTCAGCCAGTTCTTTTATGCATTCCTATTGGGTGGATTTTTTGCATATGTATACATAAAAACCGGAAAAATAATCTACACAATAATACTGCACATAATTGTAAATCTGATGGGATCCGTTGTTAGTCTGTTTGTAGCTGAAAGTGCTCAAGCATTACTTTCAAATACATTCACAGCAACCAATTTAGTAATTGTATTAATTTATTTAGCAATTATACTTTTAGCGTTTCTTGTAGGAATAATCGGACTTAGAAGGTATAAAAAAGCTAAATTTAATGGCAGTAAAACACAAATCAGCCTGAAAAATCCCATAAAAACAATGCTTTTAAATCCTGGAATGGTATGTTTCATTCTATTTTTCATTGGCGAAATCATTTACTCACTAATACGCTGAAAACTAAAAATATTTTCAGCCCGACAATCCCTAAAAAAATTCACAACCAATCTTAAATTTAACATTCTAATATGGATAACAATTATTAATTAAAAATTGTCTGCATGATAAACAGCCTTAGAAAATAATACATAAAAGGTAATAAAAAAATAAAAAAGAAAAATTGTTAAGAGAAGAATTTAAGCTTTATCTTCTCTTTCTTCTTCAATAGCTTCAGTAACACTATTCAATATTTGAAGTGATTTGGAAAATGCAGGCATACCTGAAGTCAATAAAACCACTCTTAAAACATCAACAATTTCTTCTTTGGTAATGCCCAATACTTCAATAGCACTTCTCATTTGCTTTTTGGTGGCTCTTGGGTCTGCACGGGAAGCAGTAATACCAATAGCAATTAATTTTTGGGTTTTGTAATCTAAAACCTTACCATCCCATACAGTATCGTTAATATTGGATACCAATTCAAATAAGTCAGGATGGCTATCTTTTAACTCCCTTATACCTTTACCATAATATACATCTCCTTTCATAAAATACCTCAATTATGTTAATTAATAATATTTTACTTTTTTAAATTATATATAATTAATAGCTACTTTTTCTTTTCATGAATATTAATTCAAAATATTTGTATAAAGTTGATTGAAAAATATGCATAAGTGGTAGAACTTTTTCGTGAGTTTCAATGAAACAATGTTCTCTAATCTTTTTTACAACATCATTATCTTTAACATCACCAATCAACAAAGGAGAATCAAGATTATGCAACTTCTGGTTCTTTTTAACTAGCATCATGTTGAGTTGGCATAATACACTTCAAATTATCTACTACTTTTTCGATTTTTGTTTGATAGAATGCGAACAAATAATGCTCGAAAAGTAGGTGAATTATCTACTACTTTTAATAAAAACAAGTATTATCTATCTTCAAAATAATTATTTAAAAACCAAAATGAGTTTATCAACTCAGAGTTGATAAACTCCCTAACAAAGGACATACTTCCTAAAAAGAGTATGGTTTCCAGGATGTTAAATCACTTCATTATCCCTTAAAAAATCAATTAAATTCAAATGAATTATTCCATCATGAGACATATCCACATCATCCATGGTTATTACGTATTTTGGATAATTATCTTGAATACTCTTTAATGGTTTAAATTCTCTTTCAACAGTTTCTTCACTTGCCAATAAATAAGAAACTTGAATGTAAATGAGTTTGTTTTGTTTTTTGCATACAAAATCCACTTCCAGGCTATCAACTTTGCCGATGGTGATTTCATATCCTCTTCTTAAAAGTTCCAAATAAACAATATTTTCGATTACACGAGTGATATCCCGTTGATTGTTTCCTATTATTGCCTGTCTAAAACCCAAATCACATAGATAATATTTTTCATCATATTTTAATATTCTTTTACCCTGTAAATCTTCGCGCTTTACCTGATAAATCAGGCATGCATTTTCAAAGAATTTCAGATAATTGTAAATTGTATTTACAGATAAGTTTACCATATCCTGCTTTAGTCTTTTATGAATTTTATTTGCGGAAAATGGCTGGCTAATGTTATACATTACAAATCTCATAATCCTTTCCAACAAGTCGACATTTTTAACATTATTTCTTTGAATTATATCTTTAAGGACAATAGAATTGTATAAATCCATTAGAATTAATCTTTTATCATCGCCACTATAGTCAAATGTTGAAGGCATACCCCCATCTTCCAAATATCTATAAAAATGAGATTTAAAATCAGAAGTAATTTCATAGTAATCAAGATATTCCCTAAAAGAAAATGAATATATGTTTAATTCGACATAACGGCCAGATAAATATGTGGCAAATTCTCCAGACAATAATTTTGAGTTTGATCCAGTAAGGTATATGTCATAATTTTCTTTTGCAAAGTAAGAGTTGATTAATTTTTCCCATTGGGGAACAACCTGTATCTCATCAAAAAACAGATAAATTTTGCCTTCAATATTTTCAGTTTTATGAGATATGAACTCTTCAAGCTTTTTAATATTGTCTATTTCAAAATAATCACTTAATTCAAAGTTGATCCAGACAATATTATCTTCAGGTATTCCTTGTTTTATTAATGAATCAATAATTTGTTTTAATATGGTTGACTTTCCAGAACGTCTTGTTCCTATTAAAACTTTAATGATATGTTTATTTATAAAGGGATTGATTTTATCAATATAATCTTTTCTTTGAATAATCATTAAAATCACACTTCTTTTTATAATTATTAATTTATCATAACTATCATATAAAGTTTTCAGTATAATGAAAAGTAAATAATAAAATCAATATTGTTTTCAGTTAAATGAAAATCAATATGAAAATTAGAAATAAATATCAAACCTATGAAATTAAAAATATAAATATTAAAAGTAAAGAAATCAAATTAATCTTTGTTACATATCAATATGACTCATGAAATAGTTGTTCCACTTATCACATTTTGAAAAATTTTACTTATCAAATGCTCTCACTCAACTTTTTTTATATGTGAATAACAT
>NZ_CACWVY010000017.1 GCF_902764455.1 uncultured Methanobrevibacter sp. | reverse complement strand
GTCAATGGGAGATAGCTTGGTAAACCTTATGTTGAAAAAAAAACATAACAGCCCAAGAACAAATTACAAAAATGGTACAAACATTAAGTAATAGACTATTAAGCATAACTTTCCATTAATTAATTCACACTTTAAAAACTGCAAATAAATATCCGTTTTGTGCAATTCATCTAACTTGCGGAAGCTAAAGTATTCAGAAAAAGATTTAAAAAAAAGGGTTTGATTAATATGCATCAGCATATAATAAACCGATAGCCCTGTATAAAAACAGGATTATAAAAGGCACTCCGATAAAAATGCCTATGAAAACACCAATGTATGGAATCAGTCCGATCAGTGCGACGGCAAATGCCAGAAGCAATGCAATTATATAAACTACAATCAGTGTAACTATAATTTTAATAACGCCCACCTTTGATATGTCCCTCCGTATTTGCCTGAATCTGAGACCTTCGGTTCCGCTTCCGGTTCTTGCAAATCTGACCATTCCTGTAAATGAGAGGAATGAAAATATGATAAATAAGATAATTGCAACAATTAAAGTAACGGTCAATGCATTTGTGAATGTGTTCATTGTTGATTTGGGAATTGCCGCCATTATCATGGTCAGATTGTTTGCATCATTGGCTACAGCGTCAATGCTTGCATATACGATTTTAGTGAATGATGAAAACAGTCCTGTTGCGGAAGCGACAATTATGACAATGACCGCAGGTATTATGAAATAAATTATATCCAAAATCAATGCTTTAATGCCTATTACAAAGTTTTTAACATAATCAAAATCAGGAAGTGTCTTATCACCTTCAGTTCCGCTTTTAATGACATCAACTGAGTATCCTAAAACTACAAATAAAACGATTAAAGTCACAAGGCTTAAAATAAGAGAGACTGTGCTGTCCTTAACACCGTATGACGGAAGAACTGTTGATAAGCTCATTAGAATAATTAAAGCACAGAATATTAAAAATTTTCGAATATCGCTGACAGGATATTTAATAGCGTCCATTATAATTTCACGTAAATTCATATTTATCACATTAACCTAACTGCTTTACAGATATATATTTTTAGATAATAGTATTTAAAATTTAAAGTATTCTGCCAGAATAATAACGAAAATAAGGCAAAACTGCCATAATTTTAATATATGTGAATAATATAAATAATTATACAGAGGCATAATATGAACAAAAAAGTAGTTACATTGATTCTTGTTATATTAATTTCCTTTAGTTTTTTAAGCATTGTCGTAGCTGACAGTACATCACATAATGATAAAAATACAACAGACCACGACAAAACAGTCCATAAAGATAAAAAAACAACTGACAAGAACAAGACTAAAGATAAAAATAAAACGGATGATAAACCCAATAAGAACTACATTTTAGCTATGGGAAGTGGAAATGACATTAGATTTAGTGATGGTTTTAGAGGGTTTATTCTTGACTATTCAAAATCACCTGCAAGTTCAGGAGATGAATTCAAACGTGTCTCTACATCAAATGCCGCAGATTCAAATACGCTGAAGATGAATATAATCAAAGGCTACATGCAGGATTCAGAAGGCCAGATTGGAAAACTCATGGCCAGTTCTGTAAAAGCCAACTCTTCCAGTTCAAAAGCAGCTGCGGTTCCGCAGGGAAACATAGGCGATCACGAAGTCGTTAAAATAAACAACGAAACTGAAGCCGTTTTTGATTTTGAAGTTTTAAAATCCGTATCAGGCAATGTATCAGATTATTTTGCATATAAAGTATCATTCAGAAACATTGCCGAACAAACAAATCTGACCAATACAACAAATACAACAAACATTACAAATCTAACAAGCAACGCTACAAATATAACCCAGCAGCTCGACAATGAAACAAACGCCACATTCCTAAAAGAATTATTCGATTATCTCTCTTCCCTTGCCAATGCACTCTTTGACGCATGGAAACCTATTATAGACACATTAATAAACAACTTGCTGATGGCCGTTACTGCCCTTGTAGAACTGGCAAATCTCATTGAAGACTTTATGGCGGAAATGCAGTTATTGATGGATGCCCTTGGAAAACTATTAGAGATGCTTCAATCGATATGGGATCAGCTTGAAGGACTTTTAAAATTATTAACAATGATACTGAATCTGATTCAGCAGCTTTTAGACTTAATATCATATATATTGAATTTAATTGCAGAACTGATTTCAGCACTTATCGCACTGTTAGAGATGCTTTTAGAATTACTCTACAGCTTGATACAATTCCTTATAGATTTAATCAATCAACTAATAGCATTAATTCAAGCTATTTTAGAGTTTTTAAAATCAGTCGGAAGTTTCCTGATTAATGTTATTGAAAATGCAGTAATTATAATCGGAGCATTCGTGATTATTACACTCGGAGCATTTATCTACAACAGAATAAGATAATCCAAATCTTATTCATTTCTTTTTTTAATCAGATTTACATTCTCTACATTTAACAAAAATTAATTTTAAAAGTAGTTGATATATACCTGCAGGTTAAAAAATAATATGATTTTTGAAAATATAAATGTTAATGTAAAATAAATGCCATTAAAATCATACTTACAAGATTTCTTTTAATTATATTGACTCTAAGTTAGATCATATTTATAGCATATTGATTTTAAAAAAGAGAAAAAATAAGGAATTGAAATTACCTATCTTTAAAGTATTCCAAGTTTTTTAGCTGTTTTCCCACCCATTTTTCCGGTTACTTTAAGTTTTTTGGCTTTTTGGAATTGTTTTAATGCAAGTTCTCTCCATTCATGGAATATACCACAAATTTTCAGACATTACCCTCCCTTGATTTAAGACAATGTTCTCTGTTTTTCACTGCCCACCTGATTTTATTAACCGCTGACTGTTTTTGCTCTTCAGATGTGCCTGAACATTGACGTTGCTTAAAGCCGGTTTTCCAGGGTCAAATATTGACCCTATTCCAACATAGGCACAACTTCCCCATAAGCCGGATAATATCTGCACCCTAAAATAATCTTCGCAATTATTTTGAAAATTTTAAATATCATTCATGACTTAAATTAATATTAGAACTAAGACGAGTTGTAATATCATGTTAATGAACGAGGAGACAAAACTGAACAAGCACCATTACAGAATTTTCGCCATGAGCTGGGCGGGATGGGTTTTTGATTTCTATGACCTTGTCCTGTTTACATTCCTGGTATCCCAGCTTCAGTCCAGTCTGAATTTTTCGGCAGATATGCTTTCCCTATGCCTAGGCCTGTCACTTTTTGCCACAGGTTTTGGAGGAATCATCTTCGGAGCCCTGGGAGATAAGCACGGCCGTAAAAAGGTACTGCAATGGACAATCATAATATATTCGATAGGAACACTCCTGTGTGCGTTTACATGGGATTTCTATTCACTTCTGATATTCAGATTCATCACAGGCCTTGGTGTCGGCGGAGAATGGGCTACCGGCCAGACCTACATCAGTGAAACATTTCCGGACAAATTGAGAGCAAAGTTCGGAGCATTCATGCAATCCGGCGCACCGGTCGGAGTAATTTTAGCTTCAATTGTTGGAGGACTTGTGACACCCGTCATCGGCTGGAGAATGACTTTTCTCGTTTCAATCATTCCTGCACTGACAATCATATTCATAAGAAAATATCTTGAGGAATCAGACGTCTGGATTAAAAACAGAGACAAATACGTCAACAAAAACATCCTTCATGAATTCAGGGAACTCATAAGCAGAGAACACAGAAAGATATTCCTGATATCACTCATACTGTGCATATTCGGAATGTCTGCATACTGGTACACATATTCATGGCTTCCGACCTATCTTGAACAGGAAAGGGGTATGGCACTGCTAAGCACAACATTCGGAGTTATCCTGATTCAGTGCGGTGATTTTACAGGCTACACCACCTTCGGTTTTGTGGCCGAAAAGCTTGGAAGGCGTCCCGCATTTACGATATACAGCTTCATCATGGCACTGGGAATATCAATGATAACCCTCTTCTGGAATCAGATTGTCCAGGTTCCAAATCTTTTATACATATTTATGTTCCTGACAGGTTTTGGAACAGGATTTTTCGGAGGATTCGGATCGCTTTTCTCAGAGCTATTCCCGACAAGAATCAGAAACACCGCTGTCGGAACCGTATTCAACCTTGCACGTGGAGCCCAGTTCATAACTCCGATAACAATAACAACAGTTGCAGCATACTTTGATTTGAGCTATGGAATAGCCATTGCGGCATTGTTTGCTATGCTTGTGGGCATTTGGATTTGGACATTTCCAGAAACCAAAGGAACAATCCTCAATAATCTCGATTAAAAGTGGATGAACATCCACTTATTATTTAATCGACCCGTCAATGATTCAGAGTATGCTTAAACACTATTTTACTTTAACTGTTGTTTTTATTGTGTCTTTAAGATAGGTCACTTTGACTGTGTAGGTTTTGCCTTTTTTAAGCTTTTTGAGAATATTCCCTTTCAAGGTCTTCTGAGCAATTCCGTTCCTGTTGGTTTTAACTTTATATGTTTTACCGTTGAATTTGAATGTTATTGTCTTGCCTTTAATTAGTTTGCCGTTGATTTTAAGCTTTGCCTTTAAGGTGAACCTCTTGGCGGTTTTTTTAACAGCAATTTTGCCTGCAGTCAATACCTGTTTTACTGTAACTGTGTTCTTATATGTTTTTCCATTGAATACTGTTGTTACCTTATACTTTTTAGGAACATCAGTTATCCTGATTTTAGCTATGCCATTATTGTCTGTTTTAACCACACTGGTTTTACCATTGATTACAAACATGACAGATGCTCCCGCACCTATGCTTCGACCATCACCGGTCATGACTTTAACTGAAAAAGATGATCCGCTGCCATAATCAATACTGATATCATTATTACCAACTATAACGCAATCATCACGGACAGTATAAACCTTAAGGCAAACTGTCTTGTTTTCTAAAGCAATATCCTTCCAGGCACTGCCGTCTGTACTTACAAAAGACATTCCATGAATATAATGATTTCTTGAGTATGCCTCATAAGGAAGGTTGTTATTTTTAAATACAACTTTAAACCGGTCCCCTTTTTTAATTGGAACATAGCTGCTTAAGATAATTGTCCTGTATCCTGCAAACTCGCTTATGCCACTTTGTGAGTATGTTAACTTATTGTTCACGTAAATGTCAAAGGAATAATCGATGCCTGACTGGTTGAAATATGTTCCAACAGCGGCAATCAAATCATCATATTGTGCAGTGAATTCATTGGAATATTGAGTATAACCGCCGTCAAAATCATATAAACCGGATAAATCAGTCTGGTAATTTACATGATAATCAATGACATTGGCGAAAATGCATGCCGTGAAGGGATAAATGATGCCCGTATCTGAGTCAGGTGTGAAAAATGATTTTTCATAGTAGGAAATGTGGAAATACCCTTCATCACCCCAGTCGCTTCCCCAGCTGTTTTTAACAATCCATGCACCGTCACCCGGAGGAGCAATTAAAAAGTTATCTGCAGAGTAGTTATCATCCCATCCGACGATGGCAACTGCATGATCTGATGGAACTGATTCATTATTATAATATGCAAAAGTTTCCACATTGAAATACGGTTCAACTTCACTGCTTGCATAAGTAACTGAAACCGCACCGTAATTTAAAATTGCTTTTTTAACGTCACTTACATAATCTGCTGAATTCGGCATTATGAAGTAAGCATCCTGAAGACGCATCTTATTTGGACTGTCAATAAAACGTGATAATTTTCCAAACTCATCAAATCCCCCCTCACTTTCAGCGACACTCAGCCAACCGACTACATTAGCCAAAGCCATATAATCAATACCTCCTTCATCTGAAAATAAAACTCCAAAATCCGGGTTGTATCTTATTTGGAGATTCTGCATATAATTTTTAGAGATATTATACATGATTCCTGTTGCTTTTAAAAGAGCGGTTTCCAATGCTTCTGCAAATGCAAATGTCCAGCAGGCACCAGCAATGCCCTGATCTTTAACAGGAGTAATCCATCCCCAGTCACGCAAATCAAACCTGGACGGAAGACCAGTGACATTGATTGTATTGTTGATTAAAGTCAGATTCAATGCAGGATAGTCAAAAGATAACGGAGCATGAAATGACTGATTGGTGATTACGCTGTCATTATTATACTCATTACCGTTGAGACTGCACTGATTCTTATCGAAATCTGTGAAAATCGCATTGGTATTGTTTGCAAACAGACAGTTGGCTATATTATACCATGAATCACATGCATACACTGCATTTCCCAGATATGCTGAGTTATTTATGAATCTGGAATGGGCCAATGTCATATTGCTCATATCACAGTATATTGCGCCGCCGCAACTGGTGGAATCCACATCGGACAGTTTATTTGAATCAAAAATACAATTGTCAATTATGCTGTTGGTAAATGAAATATAAACTGCCCCTCCAACACCTGCGTTATTGCCTATGAAATTTGAACTGTTCAGGAACAGACTGCCTCCCAATTGAATATATGCTCCCCCAATCATGGATGAAACATTGTTAAACACACACTCAATTAAAGTGGAATTACAGGATTCCATTCTATAATCCACCAGTACGGCACCTGCATTTTTAAATGATTTGACATTTATAAATTCACTGCCTTTGATATAAGAGTTGCCTGAAAACTTTAAGGCAATTGCACCTGCAGATTTCTCAGCAGTAAGATTAACAAATCTGGAATTGATAATTGAAATTTCACAAAATATAAAACTCAGTGCAGATGCATAAGCAGAGGATATGTTTATGAATTCTGAAGTATCTATATTGACTGTGGAATTTGATGCAAAAATCTGACCATATTTACTTGATCTGTTTGAAGTGACAGATGAGCTGCAGACATTTAATATGGCATCACATGAATATATGGAAGGTCCTATTTCAGCGGAATTGTCAATGAATCTGGAATTGCTGCAATTAAGTACACCACCATAATGTGCAATTGCACCACCATAGATAGCGGTGTTATCAGTAAAATAACAATTTTCAGCGGAACCTGAAGTGTTAAAGTAAACTGCACCACCATCATGATTGGAAGCAGTGTTATTGACAAAATTACAATCCGTTACATCACCCTCACCTTCAAATAGAATTGCACCACCAACATTTAAAGCGGCATTATTAATGAAATAACAATTTTCAGCAGAACCGGCACCATTAAAGTAAACTGAACCGCCACATTCGAAAGCAGAGTTATTAACAAAATTACAATTTTTAACAGTGCCGTCACAACCCTTTTCGAAACAGACTGCACCACCATACCTGGCGGAGTTATAAGCAAAACTACAATTTTCAACAGAACCTGTACTATTAAAGTAAACTGAACCGCCACATTCGAAAGCAGAGTTATTAACAAAATTACAATTTTTAACAGTGCCGTCAGAACCCCTTTCGAAATAGACTGCACCACCATACCTGGCGGAGTTATAAGCAAAACTACAATTTTCAACAGAACCTGTACTGTCAAAGTAAACTGCACCACCGTCATATTTGGAAACTGTGTTATTGACAAAATTACAATCAGTTACATTACCAATACCACCAAATAGAATTGCGCCAGCTGAAGCGGCACCATAGCTATTTGTAAAATTACAATCCGTTACATTACCATCACCTTCAAATAGAATTGCGCCGGCAGTATTAGCACTATTGTTAATAAAACTACATTTTTCAACAGCACCTGAACTGCTGAAGAGCATTGCACCCCCATCATAATTGGAAGCAGTGTTATTGACAAAATTACAATCCATTACATTACCATCACCTTGAAATCGAATTGCACCTGCCCAACCATCAGCGGCGTTATTGGCAAAAATACAATTTTCAACAGAACCTGACTTTACAAAGGTAACTGCACCACCCTGCTGATAAGCAAAGTTACTAACAAAATTACAGTTTGCCACTTCACCATCATCGTGGAAGTAAACTGCACCACCACTTTTGAAAGCGGAATTATTAGTAAAATTACAATCTGTTAAATGAACCATCCTGGCAAATAGAATTGCACCACCATAGGTAGCAGAGTTATTAGTGAAAATACAATTTGTTAAAGTATGAAAAGAGCCTGAAATACTGAAGTAAACGGCACCGCCATTGAGTCCTGCGCTGTTATTGGTAAAATTACAATTTTCAACACTGCCTGAAGTCATGAAGACGGCACCGCCATGGGAATTTTCATCATCAATTACCCGGTTTTTAGTAAAATTACAATTCACCACTTCACCACTGCCATTAAAGTAAACGGCACCACCGCGATAAAAAGCAGTATTATTGACAAAATTACAATTTGCCACTTCACCACTGCCATTAAAGTAAACGGCACCACCGTAATTAAAAGCTGTGCTGCCAGCAAAATTACAATTTGATACGGTTCCGGTTTGACTAAAGTAAATTGCTCCACCATCCCCATTAAAGTTTGCATTTTTAATTGTTAGATTTTTAATTGTTACACCTGACCCAACTACATCAAATGCCCTAATGGTTGATTCTGCCATGTCAATAACAGCACCGTTACCGTCAATTACCTTATTGTCCTCAGTGACAGCAATAGCTTCACTATTGTCATAAACATAATTCTTGTGTGTTAATTTAACAGGCCCTGATTGACTAATCTCACGGAAAAGCTCCGAATAGGTACTGTTTTCATCACCACTTAACACATCCGCACCAGTTTGTGCACTTACACTTTCATCATTATCGACTAATGCCAATTCAACATTTTCTTCGATTTTTTGCAGATTATCCACAGACATTTCATCATTTACGGATAATTCCATTTGACCTGCATCCCCACCGGCTATTGGAGTATCTATTTCACTTGCACAAACACTGGTTATGCTGAACAGAAAAATAACAAGCATCAGCAGGATAATTGTTTTCCCAAATTCCATATCCCATTCTCCCTTTTTATTATGATAAATATTTTATAAGAATTTTATTTTATTCTAAACGAACAATATATGAATCTGTGTTCAAAGTTTAAAACATTCAATTCATACTTAAAAATCTATAAACGAATATATAAATAGATAACTGATTTGAAAAATAAAGGATATATAAACTATAGATTTGAGTGTGAAAATGGATTTGAACTATAATAACTGGAATTTAAAAGTTTCAAATCTCCAGTTTAATCTCATCAAATGTCAGATAAGGTATTTTACTGTTTTTAATGCCTTCTTCGAATTTGATAAATCCATCTTCTTCCAATTTTTTAACTTTTGGCTGAATATTGCTGACATCCTTATTAATTTTTTTGGCCAGATCCCTTATGCTTCTTGGTTTTTCATGTTTAATGGTATTAAGTATAATTAAATCCAAGTCGGACAGGGATAATTTGTTTGTAACCAGACTTTCTGTTGTTTCAATCATCTCATCAGGATTTTGATTATAGTATTTCCAGTTTTCCAAGTCCACATACATTTTCATGTTATTAGTTCGTTTAAATAGTTTTTCCAATTCGCTGATGGATTTATAGGTTTCTTCCATTTCACGAATGAATTCATAGCCATTTTGCTTTTTAACTAAAGTAATGATCATTTTAACATCTCCATTAACTCTTCAATATCAAAATTATTTGTAACATTTAAGTAGTCCTTAATCAGTTCATAGATTTTTTCACAATCCTGCAGTGACAATTCAACCCTATAAGTATGATTTTGAGAATCAGGGTGGATATGTGCTTTACCAACATGATAATTGTCAATTAGAATATTATCAGGCATTATAATAATTGACCACCCGTTCGGTGTTTTTACCTTGTAGAGAATTTTATCCCCTATTGAGATTTGGTTTTGTTTTTTCCTTGTCATATAATAATATATTTATTAGAGTATTTATATATTTGTTGGTTTTTTACCAACACAATTATATAATATTAGATAAATTTAACAATACTAAATAAATTTTCAAATTCCAAAGCAAAATTTAAAATAAGATTTACTAAAAACATGTCATCTAACTGAAAAACTGTAATTTATATACCTACCGATTTATTGTGAAAATAGATTAAAAAATGATAGTTATATTTTATCAATTTGACTGTGAAAAATGAATCATAGATTTACTAAAATTGGTCGATGATTAATCTTTAAAAATTCATGTAAATTATCAGGTTTTAAAAATAAGATTAATGTCCTATTGCAGAGAATAAATCTCTACAATACCCTATATTAGACATTAATAAAAAACATTTCTGCATCTTAATAGAGGTTTACTTAAAAGTAAATCCCTTGTATAATTCTATTATTAAATAACATATATAAACTTAACTAATTTTAGAAAAATAGGCAATTAAATAGTAGCTATCTCAGGAGAAAAGCCTCACGAAAACATTAGTTTTCAAAGGCCCTCATTGACTTGTTTATATTTAATTACCTTTTATGAGGTGAAAATTTGAGTCGTTATCTACTATCTTTTAGTTGAATCAGTAGTGCCATAATATTCAGACTATATGATCCAATAAGAAAGAGAATCAACTCCACTTTTTCCACCTCCATTTGATGCATGGAAAGAACACCAGAGCAGACATATAGGGAAACTTCTCCGATTTAACAAATAAACATTGAGTATAATCTGTATTATCATGTTTATTCACCTCCTTCCAAATGTTTTATAGTTTGAGGCTTTTCAAGAGAATATTTATGTGTTATATGTTATTTAAGGCTTGTTGAAGCCATTTTATAAAATTGCAGTGAGAAAAACATCACATATAAACTTTATTGTGCAAAAAGAGAATTGGGCAAAAAATTAGCTCATTAGATAACGAAATGAAATGATTAAATAATAAACCTATTTTCACCCAATCATGTTAAAGCCTATAAACTGATATTTATGTACCTACCATTTTAAGAAAATAATGGAAGAAATATCCACCAAAACACCTAAAATTTAAAATACGAACAAGATTATCCAATGAATTTCCTATGTGATATTTTCACGTTGTTTTGATTCACCATTGCATATTGCATGGTAGTGTCAATCTGCACATGACCCAACAGCCTTTGAACCTGTTCAATCGGTATTCCTTTATCAATTGCATTTGTTGCCATTGTTCTTCTGAACTTATGTGGATGTATTTTTTTGATTTTAGCTTCATTGCCAAGTTTACGCATTCTTTTTTCAACACCAGGAATTCCCAACCGATTATGAGGTTTTCTGAGAGATACAAATAGTGCAGGATTATTGTCTTTTCTGGACTCCAAGTATTTTTGAAGGTGAATTTTTGTTTTTGCATCAAAGTAAACTATACGTTCACTGTCACCTTTGCCCAATACAACACATTCCCTTTCACTAAACAGAACATCATCAATATTTAGATTTACAAGTTCCCCTACACGTATACCGGTTGATGCTAAAAGCTCAATCATTGCCAAATCTCTGATGTTATCACACTTGTCCCTTAGGACTTCAAAATTCTCATCGCTTAAAACCTCTTTCACCACCCTTTTGGTTTTAATCCTATGAATCCTTCTAACCGGATTTTTTGAAATATGTCCCTCATCCTCAAGCCAGCTAAAAAAACTAGATAAAACTCGTCTGATATTGTCAATCGTGGATTTTGATGCATTACTCTGATTTTTATATTCCGCTAAATATTTTCTCAAATCATCAGTTGTGATGCTTTCGATTTTAAGATTAACTGACTCCATCATCTTGAAAATCGTGTTCCCATAATAATCAATAGTTTTTTCAGAACATCCTTCAATCTGTTTGGCTGAAAGAAAAGACACCAACAATTCATGATTTTCTTTTGATTCATCAAACGATAAATTATTGTCCTTTTTAAACAATTCAAAATCATTCAAAATACTTTTAAGACATTCATTAAGTCGTGCTATTTGAATTTCATTTAGATAATGTTCCATATTACTTTCTATTAATCTAATCAGTTCATTTTTCATTTAAATCACCCTATGAAAAAATTTATTAAATCAATCTTAAAACATATGGTGAAAACTTTGATATTAAATTTTTCCCATAAACCTAACTTTAATATAAAATAAGAAAAGTTAGTCTTATAAACCTAAAATTGTAAACGAAACACAAATGCTAGAGAGATTAAATGATATTAATAGTTCTAACGAAATAACTGTGAAAAGAGATTACGAGCTTATGATAAAAAAATATCTCTGAATTCCTCAAAAAAGAGAAAAAAATAATCTAAAAAAGTCAAAAACAACCCATTAATGCAGTAAAAAATTGAGAAATAAATAATTATTTTTCCAATTTTTTAATTACATTAATGAAAATGTTTTTATTGGTACAAATATTATATTATCAACTTTTTTGATTGTTTTTGTTGTATCAGATATAATAATTCCATGAGGAGACTTATAACGCCTAATAGCATCCTTAATCTGATTGGTGCTTTTATTGCCATGGCCAACTTCAATTGGAATAACTTCATCAAAATCTTTTTTTATAATAAAATCAACACGTTGCTTTTTAACTTTATGTGTGTCATAGAATATGCTAAATTCAAAGAATTGTTCACTATTTTTAAGGTTAACCAAGCTTGATCCTACTAATGTTTCAAGCAATACTCCTTCATATTCAGTTAAGTTTATTGATGAAAATCCAAATTTGATATTTATTGCATTCATCAGACTGGGTGTTGCAAAATAATATTGCCATGATTTTTTTGCTCTTGTATTTGCATCGGAATATGGTTCTATATGAAATATCAAATGGGTCTTTTCCAACAAGTCCATTATCGTATTTACTGATCCTGCTGATGTTTTGATTTTGTTTGCAAGTGCATTTTGTGAAATGTCACCAGGATATTTTTCTGCTAAAAATTTTATTAATCTTAATGCATTAGTTTGTGTATTGGCAGTTAAATTATTCATTGTTCCCAAATCTTTTGTTATTACAGTTTCAATAGAGTAATATAATTTTTTTGTTGCATTTCTGTAATTTGTATCATGCATTACTGATGGAAATCCACCAAATTTAAAATAATTATTCCAATCCATTGAATTATATTCTTTCAGATTTAATAAATCATGATTTACTTGCTTTTCTTTAATGATTGCATTTTCAACATTTCCATTAAATAATAAATCAACTAAGTCATTAGAAATATCTGAATGATAATTGTATTTTAATTTAAGATGTTGTGAATAATTTAGAGGAGTTATAGGATATCTTATCATTCTTCTTGCTGCTTCTGCATTATATTCTAGGTTTATAGCTGATGAACCTGTGAAAATCACAAAGATATTTTTTGATTTATCAGTAATCAGTTTACCTGAAACTGACCAATCTTTATCAAAATGTGATTCATCAATTAGTAAGAATAATTTTTTATTTAATGTTTGTAGTGAGCAGTTATGGAATGTTTTTAAGTAAAATTTGATTAGTTCATAGATATCGCAATCTTCTATTCTATCTATCTCTTCACAGGAAACATATAGTATCTGCTCAGGATTGATATTTTTCTGGTTCATTAAGTAGTCATATACTTGAAGCAATACTGTTGTTTTTCCAACACCTCTAAGACCAGGTAACACAATATATCGATTAACATTATTCCCTTCTATAAATTCATCAACAAATGTTTTTAATTCTTCAAAATCATCCCTCTGATTAAATTTAACACCCATATTTGATAAATCATTATTTAAAGACAATGGAGTATCTGTAATCTGAGTTTGTAAAAAATTATAAATTGAATCTTCATTTTCAGAATTCATAAAAACCTACCTCTTCAATAATATATTGAATACTATTATATAAATACTTATTCAATATATTGAATGATACTATATAAAATAACATTCAATATAATATAAAAAAATGAACAATCTTTAAAACCACACCATCTCAAATCATATTATTTAAGCCAATAAACTGATATTAATAAGCCTATCGATTTGACTGTAAAAAACTATGAAAAATTAAAAAAATAAATAAGGATTAACACAAACGCTGTAATCCATGCCAATGCGAAGCCCAATCATTTCATGAAATTAAAATCAGGTTCTATTCAACATCAAAACCCTTTTCTATCATACTGTTTTTAAGAATCTCCATGGCTTTTATCGTATCAGGTCCTGAAACCCTCTTAATCATGCGATTGTTTTCATTAAACCTTCCGACAAAATAATCCTGCTGCTGCTCACTTACAAGGTCAAGGCGAGTATAGTTAGTAAGGCATTCCAGAAGGGCAAATACTCCCCGGTTTAAAGCCTTTGCACACGGATGGTTTTTGACGATTTTTAAAACATCACTGCTTATGATATAAGCTTCTCCATTTGATGTTACATGGTCTTTAATCGGATCCATCTTTCTGATGTCTGTGACATCGCAAATGATATATGCTTCTGCATTTTTCAGTATTGCAATGTCCTCATCATCTGTAAACTCTTCAATATCCAGATTTCCGATGGTTGAATTTACAAAATTTATAGGGTCAAAAGTAATATTTACAACATATCTGCGTGTTTCCATAATGTTTTTCAGGGTTTGGGTGCCGACAAATAATCTGCATCCAAGTTTGTCTTTGCCCTTGCATACGATTCCTATTGGCGCTGCATTTTTTACACCGTCTTTGCTCATGGTAGTGTAAATCCCTTCATATTTCTGTCCTTCTTCAATTCCGATATCTGTCAAATCAATAGCCATTTTATCATCCTTATCAATTTCATTTTCAATATAATGTCTATTATTTAATCTAATTAAAAATATTGTTAAAACATTATATTAGTTTTCCTGCATTATCTGTATTCTGATTACATTCTGTATATGCTCTAAGCTCCGGAAGGCTTAAGATTATCTTCAATGATTGCCAATGTAATTTCCGTTATTCACAGCGATTATTACAATAATATTAATCAAAAGGAAACTGCAAATTATACAAAAAATATTAAAGTTATGTTTTTACTTAAAACATTTAATAAGGCATATAAACTGTAAATTTATATTTATATTGCAGGGTCCATTCAAAAAAAAGAGGAGAAAAATAGAGATACAATACTCCAAATGTAATCCCATTTAATCAACAATGCTCAAAACTAAAAAATTATTGCATGAAAAATTTCCTTTGATTATTAGCCAGAAGTTTTATGGCATTCTCATTCTTATTGAAAAAATCCATGCAGGCATGATGTACAGACAAAATTAAATCCTGAAACTCATTATTATCTTCCATGTTTTTAATTTTAAGACCAATATTAGAACATTCTTTTGCAGAAAGATGTCTCCCATGACTTTTTGTGTTTTCATGAGAGCCTAAAACTTCCTTAATTTTCTCGATTGAATCAATTTCAGATTCATCAAACATAGAATATGTTAAAGATTTTTCTAAAATTTCATCAGATAACTTCCGAGCATTTTCACAGATTATCACAAAAGCCGGAGGATATTTCGAAAGCATAGTCTGCCAAATGGGAGTGGTTTCAGGATGTTTAGACACTTCCTCTTTAGCTCTTTCAAATTCTTTAATTATGGCTTCAGCCGGTATTCCTCTGAATTGTGGATCAATAGGCCCTAAACTTGATTGTTTTCCCATTATAATTTCTTTACAAGAACAAGCAATCATAGTTCCGCCAGACATAGCTATTTGTGGAATAATTGCTCTAATATCTCCTCCAAATGAATCATGCAAATAATCAATAAGAGATTCAGTGGCTCCAACATCACCCCCCGGAGTATGTAAAAATAAGTCTAAACCTTTTGATTTGTCTAAACCATGAATAACACTCATGAAACCATTCTTATCCAAATCATTAATGCTAGATCCAGACCTAGGATGAGTGTGATTTAACCAACCTGAATAATATACAATTACATTTCTTCCAGTCATTTCAGAATATGAATTAATATATTTTGAAATAACACTTTGAGGATTACTTTCATTTAGTAATCTCATGAAAATTCGGCATTGGTACACCCCCTAAACTTCTAAGGACTTCCATGCCAAATGTTCATCTTTTTCATTAGTATTAAAAAAAGATTTGTCATTTAACTCATTAGATTTTGGAGATATTCCTAATACATCATATAACTCTTTAACTTTATCATTTGTTAAATCATCCATAATAATTCCTCCGAAAAACTAATAATATTAATTATAATTATTATAATTTAAATAGTTTTCAATTTTTATATATTTAACTTATCATAGTCAGATTATTAGATGTCGCATAAACGTTTAATTTCACATATAAAAGATAATTAAAATTAAAAATCAATTTAACACCCTCATTATTCAATTTAATATGATAAGCCATACAGGGAAAGTGTTTCAAATATTTTTTAATATATAATCCTCTGATTATTTTTCACATTAACATCAACATTTAGCTATTCAAAACTTCATTTCCGAATCGCTTTGATATATCTTGTTTAATTAAACTTTCAATTAAAAAACATTAAACTCCCAAAACATTAACATTAACGGCACAATAGTCAATTAAAAAATGATTTTAAAAACCACTTGATACAACTAATTCAACAAAACAAACAAATACAGTTAATACTAAAAATAATAGTATAACCCAACTCTGCAATTCAACTAACTTATAGAAGTTGGGGCATTATTCGGATAAAACTAAGCTATTAAATATTTTGGAGTGTTGAAATGAAATTCAAAGGTCAGGAAGTTAATTTTGAAATGATAATCTGGTTCGCTTTGAACATTCTAATCATTATCGACATTCTGCTGATTACAATTGCAATGCTATTTACCCTTCCGGAAGGTACTGAAATGGGGATTCAAATGTTTGATTTTTGCGTTTGCATACTCCTTATGGCAGAGTGGCTGATTAACCTTTATTTTTCAGCTTCAAAAACCGAATATTTAAAGGAAAAATATAATATACTTGCCCTGATTGCATCCATTCCTTTTGATGTTATCATACCTATCGTTATTCCGGGCATTAATCTTTTGAGATATTTCAGACTTCTTAAATTACTTAGAATAATAGCTCTCTTCAACATGTTCATTGACGGCATTAACCGCTTTATCAAAAAAACAAATCTGGATAAAATCCTCGCAGGAGTCTTTTTAACTATCCTCATTTTCACAGGAGCGCTGTATATCTGGGGAACATCATACAGCCTGTTTGATGACTTTTATTTCGTAATAGTTACTTTAACAACAGTCGGATATGGTCAATCACAGCTGCCATTTCATCATTCTTAACTGACCGTCTGCTGAAGGATGATGATGAAGAACTTGAAAATCTCATTGAAGAAAAATACGAAAGCCTCTCCGATGAGCTGAAAACTGTAAAAGAAGAAAATAAGAAGCTGCATGAAGACATCAAAGAGCTTAAGGAACTGGTTAAAAAGAAGTAAGTGAAAAATAATTGGAAAACTAATCAGCAGAAATTGTTTAGCTAAATTCTGAAAAATCTCCAAGATACATATATCTATTAAATGACAAAACATTAATTAATTTAGAAATGACTTTAATGAAATCTTTATCGTTGCTAATAAATGTTAAATCTGAAATGGGATTATTTTTTAGATATTCATGAACATCAAAAAGAATATCTTCATCTTCACCGTGAAAATAATCTCTAAGAGATTTTTTCTCAATAACCTCAAGGACATTTGAATCTTTATTTTGATATGCTGGAATGCAAGTCATTTCATTTAAGCAATTTATCCTGCATTTTCTATGTTTTGATTCAAAATTCTGTGAATAATTATTAAATTCTGTTTTAACTTTAAATGCATCAACTGCCAAGTGCATATTATCCACTTCCAATTTTCCAATTTGGCCAAATTGGTTAACTTTAATGTGAATTTCAGATAAGTCGATGAAATCATTATCGCCATATCGGTTAAATATTTTTCCCAATTCAATTAGAAATTTAGAATATTCTCTATCTTTTCTTCGAGAAACACATATCACTTCCTGATTAACATGAAAAGAATAATAATTATTACTTTTTCTAACAATTGCTTTTCGAGAAGAAGAATGTAATGCATCTAGTGAATAGATATAACCAATTATTACATTAGTATCTAAAAATATATTCATAAGTTACCCCAATATCTTTGTTACGTTGTCTATTGCATCATCATATTTGGAATCATGCTCAAAGATTTCAGTGTAGAAGTAATCTTCTTGTTCATATAAGAAAATATCAAATTTTTCATATTCTTCCTTATAATCATCCAACTGTTTTTCTTTAATAATTAAATCATTGAAATTTTTTAAAAGAAGAACTATAAATGAAGAATAGTAAAAATATTTTTCAAGATGATCAATAATGTATATAATCATTTTTTTAATTGATGCAAAGTTATAATATTCATCATAATCAAAGTTGATTTGAGTCATCATTTCAGAAATTTCATTTAAAGATGATTTGATATAGTCAATATAGTTTAAAAATTCATCATCCTCCGAATACTTATTTATAAATTCATCAAGAGACATTCCATCATCTTTTGAAAATTTGTATTTAACTGAATAATAGAACTTTTTAAAAATGTCTAAAAAATCATCTATTATATTTCTATTTTCATTAACAACATATTCAGACATGTATTCCTCCAGTTTATTAATTGTATCAATGAATATTAAATTTTAAATATTCAATATTTCTTCTAATTTCACAAAGTCTAACTCAATAGCTTCAAGATATTCCCCTCAGAAATTTATCAATTAACTCCTACTTTAATAACAGGTGATAACCACTAATTTCGGAGAGATTCATATTACATTTAAAATAACACCTAAAAAATTATAATGATGATACAAATATTCAATTAATTATTTGTACCAATATATTTAAATATTTTTGCTTTGAAATGGGATAAAATTTACATTGCCCTACAAATATTGCTTTAAACTTAAAATACCCTTATTTAAACAGAGAATTGAATTTAGAATTTTAATTAATTACTACTGCTATCATCATAACAAAAATACGATTTTTGAAAAAAAAAATGAATGCTTAAAATACAGATAACATGAAACAGAGATTGACAAAAAAAGAAATGTGATAATGTAACTCTCTTAGAAGTCTTTTTAACTATCCTTATTTTTACAGGAGTGCTGTATGCCTGGAGTAAATCATACGGACTGTTTGATGATTTTAATTTCGTAATCCTTACTTTAACAACAGCAATCACAGCTGCCATTTCATCATTCTTAACTGACCGTCTGCTGAAGGATGATGATGAAGAACTTGAAAATCTCATTGAAGAAAAATACGAAAGCCTCTTCGATGAGCTGAAAACTGTAAAAGAAGAAAATAAGAAGCTGCATGAAGACATCAAAAACTGGTTAAAAACAAATAACCCTTTAATAAAAAAAACAGTTATTCAATTTAATTTTTAAGTAAACGATTAAATTAAAAAATTAGTTCAGTCTATTGATGGGCAAAAAAAGTGAAAATATGTTAAAAGTTATCTTTCAACATCACTGATAAACATCAAATCATCATAATTGAATTTTTTAACATGACTGGCATGTCTGCGATATTTTTTAATTATATCCGGATGGTCACCGTCCCACACATCGTAATCCTCATAGCCGTTTTCGTCTATAACTGCAATAATATCCAAATCCATTCTTGAACAGGCATTTGCATATACTGCAGGTTTTTCATCTTCAATGACTAAAAAATAGGATATCCATCCGAACGGCATATAAAATGCTTTTTCCTGTTTTAATAATTCTTCAGTTATTCGGATTTCATCAATCTTATAGGTTTTATCGTTTAGTCTTGATTTTAAGTATTCGTGAAATTTTTTCTCTACTTTTTTTAAATCATACATATTAACAGCTCCGTAAACAGCACATTATTTACATCTTACTAATTGATATCAGTCCAATAAATAATAATTAATAATAAGTTGTATATAACATATATTAATTAAAAATTTAGGAGGAAATGAATTGAAGTATACAAAGATAATAATGATTGTAATGTTTCTAGTAAGTTTGCTTGCAGTCTCAGCAGTCAGCGCATCTGAAAATGTTACTGTCAGTTCTGTCAGTGCAGATGATGCAACTGAAGTTATTGAGTTAAATGATGAAAATACTGTAAGTGAATACGATTATGATGAATATCAACCAAGAATAATTCCTGAAGGATACAGCTACAGGCAAAATATACCCGATGAAATAAACTATACAACAGACTTTGATGATTACTTCGGATATTACGTAACTGTTGTAGATGAAGACGGTTATAATATTGAGGATATGGAAGTTAGACTAGTTGATGCCGATACAAATGAAGAATTAATGAAATTTGAATATGACGAAACCGAAGATGCATACTGGTGCAGCCCCAGCGCCATGGGTGTTGGAATTCATTCATGTAAAATCATAGTGGACGATTACTACTATAACATTAAACCGATTATTTTCAATCTTAAGATTGTTAAATCAGATGTTGAATTAATTTTAAAAGAAACTTATGTTGTCAAAGGCGACTATGCAATTATTAAAGCAAGAGTAACTGATCTTGAGGGAGATTCCATCTATGAAGACGGCAGAATAAAATTTACAGTCAACAATAAAAATTATTATAGAACCATTGATAGTGACGGTGTTGCCACTTTGAAAGTTAAAATGAATAAACAGGGAACATTCACTTATTCTGCATCATATTTAGGTGATGAAGACCATAATCCATCCATTACTAAAAAAAGCAAGATTCGGGTATTGAGTACAAGCAAATCTGCAAGAACCATATCCATTAAAGGCTATAAAGTTGTTATTCCACTAGACAAATATAAAAAGCTTGTCAATGCCAAATACAATGAAAAAACTTATGTTTTTAAATTAAACACTGGAAAAACCATTAAACAAAAAGTTGATGTGATTAACAAAAAGACTTTCAAAAGTACAACCAAAACCGTAAAATCAAAAGTCATCTTTTTCATAGCTTATGACGGTAGTTACAAATATACAGGAAGCCTTCCAGCATGTCAATATGTAGCAGAGCTTACAACATCAAATCAACATCGTGCAGGAAATATAATTTGTCATAAATGGCTTTTAGGTTACAAAAAGGCAAATGAATTTGTTAAATTAAATTCTGCAAAAGTCAGAAATACTATTAGGTGATTATAACTAACAAAACACCATCACCAATTTTTTCATTTTAATGATTATTCTTTGTTTAGATTATTTAAATATTAAAGAAAAGATTTTTGATATTAAAACTTAAATAGCATCCATGATTGGAATTATATTTTTAATATCACAATACAATATTTTGATATATCATTATAACCAAATAATGTAATATGGAAACAAAAACCCTGATGGACACCAACAGATTAGAAGCCTTTTATGACGCGATTATTGCAATTATCGTGACCGTTTTAGTTTTGGAATTGCCGCAGCCTGAAACTGCAACTATCGCATGAATTCTTGCCTTGAAAGGTTCTTATTTTACTTATCTAATCAGTTTTCTAATCTGTGCAAATATCTGGCAATATCACCATTTAACATATGCCCATGTAAAAAAATAGATTCTAAAATTATTTGGTTAAACATTCTTTTAATGTTTGTAATTTCACTGATTCCATATTTAGCAACTTTCGTTGCCAATAATCCGAATTCCCTATTAAGCGAGTCTTTATATGATTTGGATTTTATTTTAATTGATATTATTCTCTTTGCCATGAGCAGATATCTGATGAAAATCAATGATGATAATGAATATTTAGCAAAAGTCGTGGATTTGAAAAATGCTATAGTTATTCCATTTATACTGCTTATTATAGGATTCATTGTTGGATTTTTAGGCTATCCTATTGCAATCAGCGTTGTTTGTCTGATTACAATTATAAGGTCAATAGTATATTCACTCAGATAATCAGTTTTATTTTTTCAGCTAGTCATAACCCTGAGATTCGAGATAGTCATCTATATCGGGATTGTCACCGTATTCATAATGGTCGTAATACCAGTCAGGATCATTTCTGGCAATAGTATGAGGCGAATCGTCAACACCGGAGTAATGTGAAGAGTGTGTGGAATGTGATGAACCGCTACTGCTGCCGCTTCCGCTTGAATAGTAATGGGATTTTGAATCACTGCTGGAATAGCTGTTCAAAGTCAGAGAAGAAATACAGCCGACAACCATTAAAATTAATATAACCGCTATGATTATTAGGGCGACTTTTTGAGTGTTGGGATTCCAGCTCTTAAAGTCATTTATAATATCAGGATTGCTGTGACCGTTGGCTATTTGAACATCCTTGTATGCCTCATAGAATGCATAGGCCCAGACGATGAATGAGAAAATAAAGAAAAAGTTTAAAAATACTCCCAGACTGATAAAGAGTATTCTAAGTGCAAGCAATTTTAATCCTTTCATGGTATTGCCTGCATATATTGTACCGAGCCCTGTAAGTAAGAAGGTCAATACCAAAGCAATGTATATGTTTTTATGGGGTTTTTTAACCCTAACCTTTTTTCCGCAGCTGGAGCAGAATGAGGCGCCGTCAACAAGTTCAGCTCCGCAGTTGTCACAGTACATAATATATAATTTGTCTGCAAGTTATATTTAAGCTATTTCAAATATTTTCCGCAAATACCTGCCGGACGTATAATCCTCACGAATTTAAACAGACAGAAACTTATTTTTCATAGAACGGCTGTGCACCGCACATCCACAGATTTTGAGTTCCGTCCATTGTATCCTGAAGTTCAAATTCAGTTCCTGGTGCAATCAGTATATCCAGTTGCCTGTCAGGGTCAAGCGGCAGAATCTTTTTAGACTTCGGCATAAGCAGTATATTAGTATATTTCATATCTTCACCATATTTAGGACTGCTGCTTACATAGAAGGGAACTTTCGCTGTGAATACCTTATCAACCGCATTTTCAATCATGAAGTTTTCATCTGCCCTTATAAAAAGTGTAGTATTCTCTTCCAGTTCAACAGAATGCTCTTTTAAAATAGCTAAAATTTTATTTAAAGACTTTTTCTGCTTTTCTAAAGGATCTTCAAAGAGACTTAAAAAGGCTTCAACAGGCATGTTAATGTCAAAATCCGTAAAAGGATTGATTGCAATTATTGAATATTTGTCAGTCTGTTTTAATAAATCAGCCAAATCGCTCATGTATATAGCCATTGAAGAGCTTTCAACAACAGAATCCAAAATTTCTGAACTGGTAAAAAGCGGCACTGCATTGTTTCCGTCACTGTCAGTTATATATGTTATATTGAATCCGACCTGTCCTTCAGGTTCTATAACGTCACCCGCCTCAGCATTTTCAATGCCTTCAAAGATGTTTTTGCTGTAGCTGACAGGCATAAAAAGCTGAGATTCTTTTAATATTTCAAAAAACTCGTTTTGCATTTCCACAGTCAATTCCTTTTTCATTAGCTCTTCAAGAGAAGAGTTGTCAACCTTATCCATATTTTCACCTATTAAGTCAGAAGAATGTGCAACATGACACTTGTGCACTTGGTAGATATATATCTGTTTTACCCTCTTTATATGTTTTTAATTGTTTTGAATGAAAAAAAGAAAAGCATGAAATTAAAATACAACTTAAAAGAAAAAGCATTGAAAATATTAAGCGGATTTTACATTAACAGTGAGGTTAATGTAAATCATTACTGCAATCAGCATAGGGTAAAAAAGCCCGATTAGTCTTATTTTACTGATTTAAATATGTAAGTGAGCACTTACATTCGAAAAACTATTTATATAGCATTGATTAAACTAATAAGTAGGTGTGAAGAGTTCTACTGACATTTAATGTAGAAAACTTCCAATTTCAAAAATAATTAAGGTGATAATATGATTGACTACTGGACCCGAGATCTTACTCATTAAGCAAAAAGGCATAAGACTACGAATTAAAAATAACAGAGGTGAAAAAAATGATAATGAATGCAATCATAGCAATCTTCCCATAAACAATAACACACAAAAAAACTTATTCACAAAACACAGTTTTGGAGGTGAAAAACTGCGAGTAAAAATTAACTCAGAAATGCTGTCTGTTTCGGATTTTGCAAAAAATACCAGACAGACAGTTAAAAAAACTATTTTTAGACTTAAAATAAAATACTGCTTTTTTTATAACTGTTTTTAAATGAAATGACATGGACTTTATCAAAATAATTTTAACTACAACTCTAATTCTGATAAAAAAAATCAGCTGAATTAAGAAATTAAAAAAAAATAAGGCTGGAAATAATTGCCTGAAAATGCAGCAATCATTTCAAAATCAATTTTCATTAAAAATTCAGAAGCATAGTTGAGAAGACAAAAAGATCTGTAAGCAGATGTGTGAGGTATGAAATCCACATGTTTTTTGTCTTGACATAACCGATATATTCAAAAATTGAACCGAAACCCTGTATACACAATGCAAATAAAAACATTGTGAAATTATACGCATGCAAAGAAGCGAAAAATATCATGACAATAATAATTGATAATATTACTGAGAGTTTACGGTTGTTAGAGTATTTATAGAATACCCTTAAGAAGAATATGAACGGAATGAATTTCATGAATTCTTCACCCATCAGTGAAAATACTAGCGAGAATATAGAGAATATATTTACAGAGCTCTGTTCAACCGTACCCGGACTGGTTATACCAAAATGCTCCAAAATAATACCCATTGCTATTGAATATATCATGTAGCCTATAAAAAGAGCTACCGCAAGAGCAATATCCTTAGCCTTTGGTTTTTGAAAAATTGCATGATAGTCCCAGTTTAAAAAATACAATACAGGCACTACCAGTACCAGACAGCCTATTATTGATACTATAATTGAGTCGGAAGCCAATAACACACCCATAATTAGGGCAATGAATAAGACAAACCAACCCCATTTCGGAATGTAAGGATTTTTCTTGTAAAACGGAAAGTCCAAATCCTTATCTTCAAATTTAAACCAATCAATATTTTCCATACTACAAATTTTAAACAATCTTATTTAAATAATTTACTTCATTTCTAAAATTAATGTGAACATATCAATAATAAAAGTTCACAAACCCAAAATTTGGAAGTCAAATGCATAATTAAAAAATACGGACAAGGATTTGACGCCATCTATTTTGACAAAAAAGCAGAGGGATTTGAAAATGCTAAACTCGATGTTGCCAAAAATCTAATATCTGAAGAATTAGACTTAGAATTAATATCCCTCAATACCGGAATATCCGTCAAGGAACTAAAAAAAACTTAAAATAAAAATTTAAACATATGAACCTTAATATAAAAAAAATAATATTAGTAGATGTTATTCACATCTACTTACATTTAATGTTAATATTTTTAGTTACTTTATTGTAATTAGCATCGCCTTTGTAGGTGATTGTTGCTTTAAAAGTACCTTTTTTAGTTAATTTAGTAATTTTAAAGGTTGCAACACCATTTTTGTTAGTTTTTGCAGTGTATGTTTTCTTGTTAACTTTAATGGTAAGTTTTACATTTTTTAAAGCCTTGTTGAGATTGGTCTTTAAGGTTACACTGTATTTTTTGGTTTTTAGAGATTTTTTGAATGTTTTTGCTTTAGCAGTCAATTTAGGAGTTGCTTTTTTGACTGTTATTTTAGCTTCTTCTGTTACTGAATCGTGTTCTTCATCAGTTACTGTTTTAACTGATAATATGTATGTGCCTGCAGCCAAACCGGATACAGATATTGTATTATTATTAACTTTAACAACTGCGTCAGATTGGTCAATTACACTTGCAGTAATGCCTGTGGCGTCTTTGAATGAAACTTCAGTAGATCCTACTTTGTTATAAACAAATTCCATGTCATCGACTGTTAATGTAGAATCAATCCTATAAGACATATAAATTGCATTTTTTCCTTTGTTATCGATTTGGTTTCCGGAAATAGTAACATTTTCCATTTTTCTATCAAAGAAAAGGGCAGAACCTCCAGCAGCAGAATTTTCAATATAGTCTCCAGATATTACAACGTTACTTACAAATTTATTAAAGTAGTTTGCACCACCCCAATTGGTTGCTTTGTTATTAGAATAATCTCCAACAATACTTGAATCAGATAATGTATTCATAAAGTAGTTTGCACCACCAAATAAAAGACCTGTGTTGTTATTGTAGTTTCCCATAATGGAAACATTAGATGCTGCACCATAGAATAAATTTGCACCTCCACGGTATCCTGTATTATTTGTGAAATTTCCCCATATAACAACATTATTTACTGTTTTATTAAAGCAGTTTGCACCTCCACTACCTGTTTTATCACTACCATTACAATTGGAATTAGCCACATTACGGTTGAAATTTCCAATTAAGGTAACATCAGATACTGCTTTGAAGAAGTAGTTTGCACTGCCAGAACCATTTACTACAACATTATCGCTGAAGTTTCCATCAATTAAAACATTGGAAGCAGAACCCTTAAAGTAGTTTGCACCACCGGATACCTGTGCAACATTATTTGTAAACTCTCCAGTTAGGATTAAATTTTTTAATGTACCATCAAAGTAGTTTGCACCACCATAATTTGCAGCATTATTTTTAAAAATGCTGTCCCTTATAGTCACATCATTACCCTTACTGAAAATTGCACCACCCAACTCTGCACTGTTTTGTGTGAATATACAGTTTGTAACTGTTAAATTACCTGAGTTGCAGATTGCTCCACCTGAAGTAGCATTACCATTGATAAATGTAAGGTTATTTAAAATAACGTTATTTGCAGCGATATTAAATATTCTTGATTTATGTTGTGCATCAATTGTATATCCGTTCCCATTAATAGTAACAGCTTTGGAAATTTGAATTCCATCTGCGAGAACTCCATCGTTTACATAATCATTTTCCAATGCTATTGTAGCGCCTTCAGTCGCATTGCTGATTTTGTCCTGCAACGCAGTGAAGGTTCCATTATCTTTTTCGCTTAAAATGTCTTCGTTAGAAGATGAAATTAAATTATTTTCAATTTTTTGATTATCATTGTCTATTTCAAGAGTTGCCTGACTGACAACAGCAGAATCTTGACTTTCACTGGCTATTACTTCATCATTTACATCCCCAGCAACTACACTGGAAACTGAAAATAATACACAAGTAATTAGGCAAAAGACCAGTAAAGTCTTTTTAAAATTCATTTTATAAAATCCTCCATTAATTTGATATATGTTTTATTGTGTGCAAAATATTGTTGTTAAAAACATCAGTTTTTTATAAAAACTTTGAAAATATGGTTAGATATATATTGTCGGACATATAAATAAATACTGAATTTTGAAGGAAAAACACAAAAAATTGAAAATTACAAAATTAAATTTCTTAACAAGTGATAGTTGAAAAATAGCTATTATTCACATACCTACGACGGGACATAAAAACACAAAGCAAAAATTCCGAAATCAAATGCATCATTGAAAAATACGGACAATAGACGTTTTAAAAAAAATCTAATATCTGAGATTGGATTTAAATTAATATCCCGTAATGCCATGACCGTCAAATAACTAAAAAAAGCTTTAAATATCTACTCTGGCTTTCATTATTTTAATTTTTAATTTCACAATTATCTCTGAGCGGATTATTTAAAACAGATAATTTCAAGTTCAAGGCTTTTTGATAATCATCATCTACACAATAGTGGATGGCTAAAAACTCATCGATACATTTAAGAGAATCTTCAAGCTCACCGATATCCTTTAAAATCATGGCCTTTTTAAGCAATTGCTTTTGATTGATTTTAATGGCATTATCCAGAGCCTCTTTAATTTTTTGATTAGGACCCTTTGTTTTTTGCAGTGAAACAGCAAGTCCGAAATAAGCATAATCATTTTCAAAAACATCTATTGATTTTAAAAAGCATTTCCCGGAATCATGAAAGTGGTTCAACTTCAAAAGAGCAGTTGCCTTTTTATTCAAGAGTTTATAGAGTATTTTGTCCTTGAATTTGGAGGGATTTTTCAATGCCCTTGAATAGCAGTCCAGAGCCTTAACATAGTCTTGCTTTGCAAAATATTCATCTCCGGCATATATATTCTGCTTTATTTTTGGGAAATTGTCCCTCTCTTCAGAGGATTTTTTTAAAAGCATCTTATAATATTCCATGTCTTTTAATGCAGGATTACACTTAACAGCTCTTTTATAATGGCGTAAAGACTTTACAAAGTGTTTTTGTCCAAATAATGCCTTTGATTTGTAAAAAATAGCTTCACAATAATTTAAATCATAGTAGATTACATCATCAAACTTTTCAATGGCTTTTGCATACTTGCCATTTTCCAAAAAGCGTTTAGCCTCATCCAGAATATTTTTAAATTCTATCTCTTTTGTCAAATGCTCTTTTCTAAAGTCGGGATTCAGCTTTTCAAACTGAATTCTTGAAATGAATCCGTCATCAGAACTCATCCATGAAGTGGAGATATCGCCATTGCTGAATCTTACATTATCATCATGTGTAAAAATAGTCAAATCAAAATCATAAGTGATTTTGCCCTCTGTTTTTTCGAGAATATGATTATCAGGAACATTAAGAAAAGTCATTGATAATATATTGAATTATATTCTATTAATAGATTATTACCGTTTAACTGAAAGAAAAACAACGAGGCAAATGGAAGTGAAAAAAAACTTTCAGTTAAACGGCTGTCAATGGGATTATTCGACTACTCGTGAGACCTCATAGTCAGGAGTGTAGCTTTCTTCAGTATTATCCTTTTGTTTTTTGATTGAGGAAGTTGGAATGATTTCTGCTTCCTTTAATGCACTTGCCTTTAGAAATTCTGTTTTTACCTCAGGTGAAGGTAATGTTTCTTTTTTAGGAGATGAAACATTATTATTCCAGTCTTTAAAACCCCAAGGATACTGCTTTTCACTGACCAGTCCCTCAAGTTCTTCAAGAGATTCTGCTTTAAGAACTACCTGATTTCCCCTCTCACAGAAAAGATAGAGATACTCATCTGAATGCTTAAAGACATTAAGCAGATCCGTTATATGATCTTCACTGTCTCCTCCTTCAAGAAGGCATCCGCAAATTCTACAATAGACAAAGTTGTTTCTTACTTTTTCACCGCAATTTGGACAACTAACCATTTATTTTCACCTCTAAAACCAAAAAATTTCCGTATAATACACATACCAAAAGATATCCTATCAGGAATACATATTTTGCCAATTCCTTTTTATCGAAGATTCAACCTCCCTAATCTTTTCGCACTGAACTCATCAAAAACATACCAAATCCTATTTTGAGCAATTACTCTTCGTTTAAGCTCACAAAGTGACGATGCATCTATCCTGCAGCCATATTCCCTATAGCTCCAGATGCCTCTAAAGTAGCTTACCCTGAATATGCCTGTTGAGTTTTGATTGTAATTTCTCATAAGCTCCTCAGTCAGTTCCTCTTCAATTCTTACAAGAACTCTTTTCAATTCCAAATCATTTATATCTCCCAAATCAAGAATTCCCCAGTCAATCGCCTCTAAAGTCTGTGCGTTTTTAAATTCAATTATTTCAGATGTATATCTAACAAAATCTATGCTCATTTAAACCTCGAATATCAAAAAATTTAACAGTCATCTAAAAATTTAAAATTTAAAAATGAACGTTACCACCTCCAGTTAAAATATATGATTATTCAAGAAATTCATCTATCAATGATATTATGAACTTGTTAAATGGGTTTTCAAGCGACAGATAGCTTTCATTTCCCTTTTTGGATCCGAACTCTGCAAAGTATGGAGTGTGAGCACATCCCCCTTCGACAGTAGTTCCGTAGGTTATCCTGTCGCTTTCTATTTTGATTCCGTAATCGGCCATTTCAACAATCTGAACATTATCCAGATTATCTGTGGTGAATGTATACTCACGGCCTGCAGTTTCAACTTCAAAAACTGCTTCGCCGTTTATCTCAGATGATGTTGCATAGCAGATTCTCAAATAGATTCCATTTTCTCCAATCTTGCGGTCAATGAATTTGAAAAATTCATCATCCATTTCATCGTAGGTATATTTTTCATCGGCATTGCCGGCGTATGTGGGCATGTAGTTGTCGGATGTGAGTTCATCGACAAAGAAATGAAACTCCGGATGGTTGTTTATAGCTTTTTCGACAGTCTTTCTTACGTTTAAATTATTTTTTCTTACTATACTCATATTTATTTCCTCTTAATGGTGACAGTTTCAGGTGATAATGCTTAAAGCAAGATTATCCCTTTTTTAAAATTTCTATGGCTAACATCATTATGTATGATGACATATATATAATGAAAAATAGCTGCAGGTGAGAATATATTTTATACAGCTATTTTAATGAGTTTAAAAGAATACTACGCTCCATGCAGTAGTTTGTTTTACTTGTGGCATTATTATCAACTCCTTAAATATTTTCAAGAGTTTATATAAAGACTGAGTACTTTGGATATAATGGTGTGGTAAAATTATATCAAATTTTATTTGCACATTAATATTATTTTTAGGTTATATATAAAGGTTTTGGTTTTTTGGTGATTTTTGAAAAAAAATTGAAAATTAAAAAAAATAATTTTTGAAGAGCCTATAGCTCTCCATTTTCACGGCGTTTTTCAAGAAGTTCAAGACCCAAATCGCCCAGTTTATATTTTTGGATTTTACCGCTTGTAGTGAGCGGGAACTCGTCAACAAAGAAAACGTATTTAGGCACTTTGTATCTTGCAATGGACCCAATACAGAAATCACGGATATCCGCTTCGGTTACATCATCAAATCCATCTTCCTTAATGATGAATGCACCTACAATCTCTCCGTATTTTTTATCAGGAATTCCTGCAACCTGAACATCCTGAACGCATTCATGAGTAAATAAAAACTCTTCGATTTCACGAGGATAGATATTTTCCCCTCCTCTGATAATCATGTCCTTGATACGTCCGACAATGGAATAGTATCCTTCCTCATCAACAGTAGCAAGATCTCCTGAGTGAAGCCATCCGTCAGGTTCAATTGTCTCTGCGGTTTTTTCAGGCATGTTATAGTATCCTTTCATGACATTGAAACCTCTGCACATTATTTCACCGGTTTCACCAGGACCTAATTCTTCACCGGTTTCAGGGTCTACGATTTTAACTTCAATGTTAGGGAATTTACGTCCTACGGTGTTGATTTTTTTCTCGAATGAATCTGCAGCATTGGTTTGTGTAAATCCCGGTGCTGCTTCAGTAAGTCCGTATACACTTGTAATCTCTTTCATGTTCATTTTTTCAATGGCATCTTTCATGGTTTCGACAGGACAGGTTGAACCGGCCATGATACCTGTACGAAGTGAGCTCATGTCAAACATTTCAAACATAGGATGGTTCATCATTCCGATAAACATTGTAGGAACACCATATATTGAAGTACATTTTTCCTTTTGAATGGATGAGATTGCAAGAAGAGGATCGTATTCCTCAAGAACAACCATGGTTGAACCGTGAGTTATAACTGCCATTACACCTAAAACTGTTCCGAAACAGTGAAACAGAGGTACTTGAAGTAAAAGTCTGTCTTTTGCAGTGTAGTTCATGTTTTCTCCGATGTAGTAACCGTCATTTACAATGTTACGGCTTGTAAGCATTACACCTTTAGGAAAACCTTCAGTACCTGAAGTATACTGCATGTTAATGACATCATGCTGTGTGACGGAATCCTTAATCTTTTGATATTCCTCATCATCATAACTCATACCAAGTAAAATCAGTTCATTGGTATTATACATTCCCCTGTGCTTTTCCTGGCCGACGTGGAATATGAATTTAAGATGAGGGAATTTTTCAGCAACAAGATGACCACGGGCGCAGCTTTTAAGTTCAGGCACCAGTTCATTAATGATATCAAAGTAACTTGTATCTCTGAATCCGTCAGTCATTGCCAAAGCTTTCATGTCTGACTGCTTTAATACATATTCAAGCTCATGGGACTGGTATGCAGTGTTTACTGTTACTATTGTTGCACCTATTTTTGCAGTTGCAAACATGTAGGTTAACCATTCAGGGACATTTTTTGCCCAAATTCCGACATGGTCTCCCTTTTTAATTCCTATAGCCAGCATTCCTTTTGCTAGATTATCAATTCTTTCATCAAATTCTTTGTATGTAAATCTTAAGTTTCTGTCTGGATAAACGATAAATTCATGGTCAGGCTGTTTTTCAACCATTGATTCGAAAAATTTTCCTAGTGGCAGTTCTGTAAATAATTCACTCATAATACTCCTCCGTTAATGTCTGTAATCTGTAATTTTTGGCCCAATATGTTTAAACGCAACAATAACAATCCCAACTGATGAGTAAACAAATTCATTTTGCCGTCTGCATTTACTTTTGATTCTAATTTAAACATATTTATCAAGCCTCTTTTATATTATTTAATATGGAGTGTAGAGTACAGCTAATATCTTAGCTTTATCCTTTCCACTGGCGTGAAGGTGGTGAGGCACTACTGAATCATAAAATATTGTGTCTCCTTTACCGATTGTATAGGTGTCCTTTCCGTAAATTACTTCAATTTCTCCTTCAAGCACATATATGAACTCTTCGCCTTCGTGGGATGAAAGTTCTTTTTCGCCTTCCTCATAGTCAATGTCGATTAAAAATGGGTCGATGTTTCTGTCGATTTTACCTGCACCTAATGAATGGAATTCAAGGTTGGTTGCATTTGTAACGTCTTCTCTTCCTGAAAAGTATAGTGAGTTTTGAGTTACGCCCCCTCTTGTGACTACAGGTCCGAGTTCAGGTGTATCGTCGAGAAATGTTCCAAGGCGAACTCCTAATGCTCTTGCCATTTTGGTTAATGGAGTAAGGGATGGAATTACTTCACCGTCTTCCATTGCCTGGAGGACTTCAAGTTTTACTCCGCTTCTCTCGGAAAGTTCTTCAATAGACATATTTTGTCTAGCTCTGATGTCTTTAATCTTTTTTGCAAAATCTTCGTTTGTCATAATTTCACTCATTTTTGGATTGTTACTTAATTATTTAAGTATTAATAATTATATTTGAAAAGATATATAAAAGTTACCTAAAAAAGCATATTTTTTAATTTTTTTTAAATTTAAAATTAAAAATAAGTGAAAAATTAATGATATATTCAGGTAAGAGAATTTGCTTCAATACTTGAAGTGTCATTAAAAAAAAAGTAATCAAATGAATGAAATTATTCGAAATTTTCTGGAAACTCGATTTTCAATTCATTCATTATATCCTCATATATGACTTCACCCAATGGCCTTCCTTCATATCTAAGATCTGTCAGACTGCCGCCACATTCACTACAGAGATATTTTTCATGGATTTCAATAATATCATCCAATGGCTTGTTGACCAATTCTGAATATTTGTCAGCATAATCCAAAAACATCTGGTGGCAATTACTGCTGTTATCCCAAACAGCATCGTATTGTCTGATAATAACACGAGGACCGTCTTCAGATTTATCAAAATCAAGTTTCATTTCATAAATCAAATCTTTAGCTCTTGCAATTTCTATATCCTGAGCTTCTTTAAGTTTCCCATTGGATTTGTTCATGTAATAAGGCTGTTTTACATCACTTAAATCATTTTCATAACCGGAATTTCTAAAGTAGAATAGGGAATGTTTTACAGGTTTCAAATCACATTTCACACCGTCAATGTATCTGTCAAATGGTACTAAAGCATGCATAATGGCCAATTCAGTAATGGATATACTTCCAATGTACTGGACAAGTTCCGGATATTCATCAACAGTAACTCCATTAACATTTTCGTGAGTAGGTTTCCATCCAAGTTTCTGACCTCTAAAGCAAATAAAGAATGTTCTGTCCTCATCAATACATCTGAAGTCCTGAAGTATGATGTTTTTGTCGGCATCCTTTTTAGGAACTGAAAAAGCTACATCCCTAAATTCAATGTCAATATCATATTTTGAACATTCCTGCTTTAATTTTGGAAAAACTTCGTTTAAAAAACAAGTATATTCAGCCATCATGTCATAAAATGTACTATTAATCATTAATGTTACATGCTGTTTAACCATTTATTAACCTCAATAATACATATATATGTCTTAATATAAATAGTATTGTTTTTGATAAATATTGATTTTAAATAACCAAATTGCTTTAAATCAATTCAAATAAGCTTAAATGAAAGAAAAAAGATTTATAAAATGAAATTGAAAATTAATGTTGTGGAGATTTTTCCCCGAATCTTTACAATACATGCACAAAAATTAGTTTCTGAATTAGATTAAAATTGGCGTATAAGGTTGGTTTTCCAGCCTTATACTTTAAAAATTAATCTTTACACTTTTCCCAAATTTCCATATCCTCTTCATCAAGGGAATATATGGAATTTGCCTGGTTGAAAAATTTGTTTGCCTGACCGTATTTTTGCCAGTCATAATATGTCAGCGCTTTTCCCCTTAAAGCTTCAAAGCATTTATCATCGATTTTTAAAACTGAATTGTAAACATCAATCGCATCATTGAACTCGCAGTTGAGCCTGTTGACATCTGCAATGGCCAGTCTGTAATCGAGATTTTCAGGTTCCAAAGCAAGACAGGTAATTAACTCTTCAACTGCTTCATCATATTTTTTCAAATTGACTAATGCCTTTGCTTTAAGGTAATAGGCTTGAGGGTTTGAATTGTTGACAAAAATTGCCTTGTCGCACAAATCTATGATTCTGCGATTAGTTTTTTCAGGATCAATGTCATCTCTTTTGGCGTCAAGTCTTTTGAATTTCCTTTTTGCCATGACTATATAATCATCATCCCGGTTCAATGCGACTTTAGCATTTTTGGAGGAATCTCTGATGAAATCCGGAACATCTTCGGATTGGATAAGGTCATCCTTGGCATTTGAAAGTTCAATTACAACATCATCGATTTGATTTAAAACATCTTCACCGAATTCTTCCAAATCCATTTCATCAATCTGCTGTTTAAATTCACTGGAATCCAGTTCGCTTAAAATATCATCAGCTTCTTGCCTTAAATAGTCTATGCCGTCGGAAATATTTTGAAGTAAGGTTGATTCGAAATATTTTTTTCCTGAGGTTCTTCTTGAAACTTTAATATCATCCCAATCTTTTTTCATCGTCTCACCTCTGAAATGATTAATTAGATATTATAATATTTAATATTTAAATGTTTTTAAAAATAGCTTATTCTTTAAAGTTTTCTGGAAATTCCTTTTTTAAACCTTCAATAATATCGTAAATAAGTATTTCCTTTAAAGGCTTGCCTTCACATTCCAGATTATCAAGACTGCCGTGATAATCATAGCACATGTTGATTTCATGGGTTTTTATGAACATGTCAAGATTCATGTTTGTAAGTCTGGAGTATTCATCAGCATACTGCAAAAAGATTTCATGCCCATCCAAATCCTTATTCCAGCTGCCCTTGTAATATCTTATATTAATATCGGCTTTGCCGTTCTTATCATATTCCCTTTTGACTTCATAAATCAAATCCTTGGCTTTTGCAATTTCCATGTCATTGACCTTCTTGTTGTCGTTATTATCCATATTGGTATAAAACATCTTTTGGGTTTTGGACAATCCTTCGATGAACTTTCCATCTCTAAAGTAGAAAAGGGCGTGTTTGGAAGGATACAACTCTTCAAGTTCATCGTTTTCAAACTTATCGAATGGATGAAGAGCATGCATGATTGAAAGCTCGGTAATTGAAACATTCCCGACAAACTTTATGATTTCAGGATATTCATCTATGGTTAACTCATTGACATTCTTGTAATTCGGCTTCCATCCTAACTTGTGACCTCTGAAACAGATGAAAAATGTCCTGTCAAAATCAATTGATCTGAAATCATCGAGGATAATGCTTTTGTCAGTGTAATCGTTAAGAAGAGAAAATGCCACATCCCTGTAATAAAGTATGATATCATGTTTTGCGCAAAATTCCTTTAAATACGGGAAAACTTCTGTAATGAAGTAGTAATATTCCGAAAACATATCATAGAATGTGCTTGTAATCATTAATGTTACATGTTGAGTTGCCATAATTTTAACCTCTATTATATAAAATTTAAGAAACTTTTAGTATATATAATTTAAACATAGTTTAAAAAAATCAAATATATATTACATTTATTTGAATATTTAATTTGCCGTTTCCTTCTTTAGATTTAACAGGGAAAATGAAATTTCCTAAAAACATATACATCCTACATTCCAAATGATGAACATTAATGTGATGAATTCAAATAATCAATGTTAATATTGATTAAAATGATAATGAATGAATAAACTCATAAAATAATTAATTATTTATTTAAAATAAAAAAAGGAAAATAGAGGAAGCAAGTCTCTCTATTTTTTAACTGTTATTTTTACACTTTTACTAAGTTTGTTGTAGTATTTGTTACCTGCAAATTTAATGGTAGCAGTGTGTTTACCCACTTTAGTTAATTTATTAATTTTAAAGGTAGCTACACCTTTGCTGTTTGTTATTGCAGAGTAAGTTTTCTTGTTTACTTTAATAGTAACTTTAACACTTTTAATAGCTTTATTTTTGTTGTTCTTTAAAGTTATAGCATATTTTTTAGTTTTTGTTTTAACTTTAAAGGTTTTTGCTTTTGCAGTTACTTTTGGAGTAGCTTTTTTAACTACAACTTTAGTGCTTGCAGATGATTTTGCAAGAGTGCCATTACCACCATATGAAATGGTTGCAACATAGTTTTTAGGAACTAAATTGTTTGCAACAGTATAGGTAGCTTTACCTTGAGTGTTGGTGACAATGGTCTTTCCAACCTTATTCAATACAACAGTGATATTTGCACCGGAAACAGGTTTTCCATTATTGTCTTTTAATGTTATAACAATATTTTTATTGTTGTTGTATACAACACTTACACTGCTAGGAGCAGAGATAGTGGTTTCAGCTTTTTGAGTGGTTACAATAATTTGCTGCAATGCAGTAAACATGTTACTGTTCAAACGGATAGAAACATCATTGCTGTCTTTTAAGGTTTTAGTAATGTCTGTTTCGTAGACATTTATTGCATTGCTTACACTTGTATCCCATGCAGTAGCATTTTCTTCACCATTGATTGTTATTGTAGCCCTGCCGGTTAAGGATCCTGCACCGAAAATATATGCAACAGCTTCTGAAGCTTCAGATGCATCAACATTCAATACAGTGTTTAAAGTGATATTTCTGCCAGCACCGTTACCGGTAGCACCAATAATATCAGCACCATTGTATAAGTATACATTTTTAACGGCACCACTGCCTTCTGTGTTGTATAAGTAAATTAAGGTACTAGGGTAAGCTCCGGTACTGTGGGTTTTGTTTAAAGTGAAAGTGTTTTCACCAACTTTAATCAAGTCAGTTACATCATAAACTATAAGACCATATCCTGAGGTAGATATTATATTGGCCTGATCTCTTGTAAATGATACTGCTTTTGGTACAGCACCGTTAAAGGTAACATTGAACAAGTCGATTGAATCAGCACCACCATAGCAGTATCCTACATATACAAATGCTTTTGCAAATGTGGAATTATCAGGCAATGTGACATTCCAGGTATCTACTCTGTTGGCAGTACCTGATGCGTAAGCTGCATCGCTGACTAAGTATTCAAATCCTCCTGTAACACTTTCATTTAAAAATGAAGTGTAGTCCTGACCAGGGTATGATAAGTCTTTAGCAAAGTAACCATTATATAAAACAGTTGCTTCAATGGAACTTTCATTGAGATTTTTATCTTTTAAAAGTAATTTAGCAGTATAGTTAACCTTTGTGAAATTACCTCCAGCTACAAAGAAAGTAGCCTGATTAAGTTCTCTAATTGTAGGGTCAATAACATTTACTTTTTGAGAACCTACTGCTAATGAAACATCAGTAGTGTTTACAACTTCACCGTCAGCCAATAATTGAACAGTATATTTTCCTTTTTTGTTTGTGTTGACAGTTACTGTAATCTGATTGTAGGTACCAGGATAGACAATAGTGTAACCGCCGTTAGCACGTTCAGTAGCTATGGAAACGCTGGATTGAATAATTCCAGGTTTAACAGTGAGTACTGATAAAACATTCTTGTATGATACACCGTAGCTTCCTGCAGTACCTATTGCAGTGAATTCAGTTTTGGTACCGTTTTTGATGTTATCTGTAACATCCCATTTGTTATACTGATAATAATTTCCGGATTTGTGTTCCGGAGATTCAGCCAAAAATTCTCCATTCATTTTATAAGTAGCTTCGGAACTTGAGAGTGCTATATTGGTTAATGATGCATCCAACACATCAACAAATGCTGAAGTGTCGAAAGTGAGAGTAGTATTGGAATTTGTCCATATTTGATTATCATTAATCCAATAGTTAATTATACCGTTGCTGCCGTCATTATATGCTAAAACCAATCCAATTAATTTGATTCTACCGTCAAATGTTTTGTTTTCCATTTTGAAGGTATCAACATTTATTTTTAAGGATGTTCCATTTAATCCTGTAAGCATATTGGTTACATTATAATGAATCATATAATCGGAATAACATTTGGTAGTGTGGTCGTTTACTGTATAAACAGTTCCGTCTGCACTTCCTTCAGCAATCCACAATGATTCACTGTATTTTGCAACATCATTTTGTGTTGTAATAGTGACATTAGCATTAGCACCATGAGTATTTTTAGCACTTCCTCCATAGACATTCACATAAACATCTGCACTCTGGATTGATTTTGCATCTGCCGGAATGTCATAGGAAAGTTCACCACTTGTATTCCAAGGATTTTCAGTTGCTACATCAACTCCCCCTGAAACTGAACCATAAACAGCTTCTGAGTCCCCAATAGCTATTTCATCACTACTGGACACCGCAGCATTATCCACATCCTGTGCAGATGCTGCACCAATTGATAGAACAATCATGAAAATCAATGCCAATAAAAAAATTATTGATTTACTTTTCATAATATCCCGTTATATTCTTTGATAAGTTATTCAATTAATTAAAATAAAAGTCAAATAAAGAATTAAAATTAAATAACTCCATATAAAATAAAGTAGTAATAACAATATAAAGATTATCTTATTACAAATCAGCTAAAAAAATCAAAAAAGTATTACTTTAAGCTAAAAGTAATACTAATCAATAAAAAATATCAAAAAAAGTAATAATAACTCTTAAATTAAAAAAATAAAAAGTAATACTTTTTAAAAAGTATATCTTAACCTTCAACCATTATCAGTTTTCCCGTTGCGGGGTCCTTATAGACCTTACCCATTTCCATGTAACCCTGGCCTGAACTTTGGGATGACTCAGGAGTATCATTCAGTTCCTGACCTTCACTTACCTCAGTTACATTAGGGTGTGAGCTTTGAACAGCCTGACTCTGGTCCTGAGAGGTATCCTGAAATATAACGCTTTGCATATTCCAGCTGATAACTACAAAAATCAAAAAACCCACAGCGATAACAAGCATTGCATCAACAAGATTTGAAGTTCCGGCCATCGGATCCTCTTCACCTTCAGAAAAACGTTTTTTACACTTACGTCTAACCATAGCCAAAACTCCTAATGTTTCAATTTATCCAAAATCGCATCACACAATGCATCAAGATTAGATAAATCCTCCTCATACCATCTGCGTCTGATTTTTGAGACAAAATAACCAACAGCCCCTGCACCGATACCTACAACAGTTGTATCGAATGCAACAATAATAGCGTTAGCAAGAGTATTTACATCTCCTGCACCTAATGCCGCAAGCCCCGGACCCATTGGAATTAAAGTCCCCATCAGACCCAATGTAGGACCTATACGGGTTACAATATCAGTTCTTTCAATTGTTTTTCCAAGTTTGGTTTCCTCAAATTCTATGAGTTTACGGGCCAAGGTTTCTCTTGTCTCGTTGGTCAATGATTCGGCTCTTAAAACCTTAACCAAAATAACTTTCTGATTTTCATATAGCTTAGCATTTTTAATTATATTCATCAGTTCATCACTGGATGTGGCCTTAGATATTGCATAAATCAGCTTTTCAAGGCTGTCCGGTGTGATTTTCTTACGGGAAGTATATTCTGAAACGAGACTTCCCAAGGTCAGAATTGCAAAAAATGCAAAGATAACCAGAAATATGATTACAGGAATCTGCAGACTCTGTGCAATCATATTCAAACCTGAAGTTAATATCTCACTTCCTGGAATTGTTGTTCCTACCATATATAAACACCATTAATCTAAATAACTATTATTCTTAAAGTAGAATCCACCTAAAAACATTATCATTAACATTAATCCTAAAACTGCCAAAATATACTCTGGAGATTGGATTGTAATTGCATCCATAGGATCCATCAGCAAAGCAGTAATGTTAGGCAGGAATAATGCAGACAATAGGAAATAGATTCCTAAAAAGAACATGAAATTTCCCAAAACTATCGGATAAGGTTTTTTGATAAATCTAATAAGATGATTTGATGCATAATAGGTTCCAAGAATTGTTAAAACCAATGCCGCTGCAACAATAACACTTAAATTGAAAAGACCTAAACCGACAGTAGGCGCTACCAGCATAATACTTACAATGATTGAACCGAAACAACAAGGACAAGGAGCAACGACAGCCATACATGTAGCTGCAGTAGTATTTTTTTCAAATACCTTATATTCTCTGATTGTAAATATTCCTGCCAGAATCATTATTACAGCCATTATCAGGAAAAATTCGAAATTATAGGTATAAATCAAGTCTGTAATCTGTGCAGTGTAAAATGATGAGATTTCTGTCAATATTAAAACTCCGCCTCCATAACCAATGGTAACCATAGCCAAATATCTTTTGGACATGTTTGCAAGACCCGTTGCAAGTCCCAATTTTATACCAAAGATTAAAACGGCAGATAATATTCCCAGTTGCCATAATAAACTAATTACTTCCATTCACATTCCCTCTTTTAAAAAAATAAAAAATTAAATGAACTAATTATAATTCCTGATTAAATAGCTCATCTAAATTATTATTTGATTTTTTACTTTCATCTTTGTCTCTAAAGTATCCGACTCCAATTATTAGAATTAAACAAATTACCCCTAAAACAGCGATTAAACTCATTCCGACTTCACTTGCAGACTGCTGAGTGACAGGATTTATTTCAATTGATTTTTTCACATCCGCACCCTGTGATGAAGCACCGCCTACATCACCTGATGATGCACTTTCTCCAACATTTGAAACATCCTGGCCATTTGAAGCCCTGCTACTTTGTGAATATTGATTATTGTTTGTAGTAGTTGAGTTTGCAGATATTGTTGAAGAGGATGTAGAACCTTTTGTTGGATTAGGAGTAGAAGGATCAACATTTGAAGGGTCAGTATTTTCAGGAGGAATATTATTATTTGTGTTCTGCACAAATACCGGATTTTGGGTAGCCTCATATAATTTCGGCAACAATTGAGCCAAAATATCCGGATTTACATACTGAACAGCCCATTGCATCATTGCAATATTACCACAGCTACAATCACAGCATGCAACACCGTTTTGAACTGTTGCCTTTGCCCATGTATTTGCAATGTCGCTTATTGTAGCCTTATCGGCATTCCAATAACCTTCATGGATTGAAGTCAGCATGGTACCGCTCATGGAAATAAGAGAGTAAGCATTATTTCCACTCATCAGCCAGTCTTTAACGCCAAGTCCATATTTATCATTATAATAGGTATTGTAGATTCTATTCCACAGGTCATCAGTAACTGAAACCGGTCTTGTTACCTGCCAGCCGTATAAATTGCTAATGAATTTATTTGACATGTAACGAGCACCGCTGTAACCTTCATTCATCATTCCTTTAATCCAGTTCGGATTATCATATCTTGCAGCTATTTCACGATACATTACTTCTTCAAGGGATGAAATGTATGCTGCGTTCTTATCGGCATACATGAGAACTTTCATGTTTGGAGATTTTCCGGAAACATTCTCTACAGCCATTGAAAGACCTCCCCAGTAATCAAAGAAGTCATCGTTATCAAGTACACCATACTGATTGGTGTTACGGCTTGTGATAATTGTATCGGAGTTTGACAAAGCCCTTATGAAAACTAAAGGATTTGTATCTCCCCAATAGTTTTTGGAGTACATATTTCCCATTCTGCCCAGGTAGAACTGTGCAAGCTCATCTGTATCGTTCCATGTCCATGACATTGATACCAGTTTTGATATTCCTGCACCGTAATCACCGTTCGGAGGTGCAAAAATACGTGTAATGGCACATTCACCTGCATAAGTTGCATTGTAACCTATACTTAAATAATAAAGACAGTCTTCAATCCAGTGTTGAGCAACATAATTATCTTCCAGAGCTTCATTTGAAATTCCATAATAATTAATTCCCTGCATGACACCTTCTAAAGCCTGTTTTAATTCATCAGTCATTAATGTCTTATTATTTATTAATGTCAAATAGGATCTTGCAAGTGCAACTCTATATGCATTATCCATTAAAATTGATTGTGAAGAATATAAATCCCTAAACAGACCACTGGTAATTACTGTTACATCAATTCTTTTTTTGGCCCATCCGTCAGGACGTGTCAAATCTTTGAGCCTGATTACTTCAGGCATTGCCCCTACCTTTTTACCTGTAGGATTTCCTTCGTCATCATAACCAGCACTTGAGGAATCTGTCCAGACTGGTTTCATACCTAGCAGGTATAGGACAGTTGAGACCAATGCTCCGTCGTCTCTTGCTGTTTCAACACACCATATTCCCATGATAATCTTTTCAGTTGTATCATTCAGGTCTGATAATGTCAATAGTGCAAGAGTTTTTGCATAATCCCATGCTTCCTGTGTTGGAAGTTCACAGGATTGGTCCTGGAACATGTTTGTTCCTGTTGGAAGAACACTAGGTTTTACAATGAGTTCTCCACCTTCACCAACTGGAATATAACGTCCGTTCAAACCGTCGAGCATTGCATTTAACTCAGTGGAAATACTTTGATTGATTAAATCAATGTATGTTTTTGCCAGATTCAAGCAACCGATAACATTTGAATTATTGAGTTTTTCATTGGAATTAATTATTATTTGACTAACTGTATCCGCATCCCAATAAATTAAAGCCTTACAGATATCATAGGATTTATTCAAGATGAATTCCCTTTCAAATGCTGATAATTGACTGTACTCTTTTGAGTAATAAGCTTTTGAAAGTTCACTGAATAAATTAATAACTCCCTGATTGTTTTGTAAAACATAATCTTTAGAAAGCATTGCGGAAACTGTATTTGCCAAATCATTTTCACTCCAATAATCTCCCAATGCATGAAGACCCAAAGGATATAATGTATCCTGAGCTGCCTTTAAAAACATGTTAAACTTGTCGATTAATGAATCTATTGGAATCTTTTCCACTTCGCTTTTGTTTAATCCCAAGTTTGTGGAATAATCGTTGGAAATAATTAAATTACGCAATTGAGATTCAATGGATTGTTTTTTAGATTTATCATTAGTATTTTGATAATCATTAATCAATTCAGCTCCAAAAGTTAAATTTCCATACAGATGAGTGTAAGCCATTGGAGAGGTCAGATGTGAAATGATTACAGCAAAACCTCTTCTTTTAGCCTGAATAGCTTCAGCCAAACCGTCACTGATATAGAAATACAATTGTGGAACATCTCCGACAACAACAGAACCATAATCGGTTGATGATAAAAGAATTTCCTTACCAGGCAACCATTCGTGTGTTGCATGTCTTCCTACGAAAATCATTGAATTTGGATATTTAGTTTGCATATAATAGTAAGCTGCCAAATATTGATGGGTCGGAGCAACTGCAGTACAGTGGTAAAGGTTTTCAATGTCGGATTCCCATCCCCTTTGAGGTTCAGGTGCTATGAAAACATTACCAAAGGTCAAACCAGGTATTACAAAGTAATCGGTTCCATTTTTATTTATTACCATTACATTACCCGGAGCTTCACCCCAACCGTTTAATCCTGAAATGTTTAAATTCTTAAATTCATCATAGTACTTTAAATATAAATTATAATAATCTATTGATTGAGTTTTTGCATAATTTTTTAAACTCAAAACAATATTGTCTAAAACTTTTTTAGCTTCATCTGCTTTTTCATCCGGAAGAAGTGAGACAACCTGATTGTACCAATCATCAATTGTATCAGAGATTGTTGCAGTATAATTCAGCTCAACAGCGCGTCTTGCAAGCTCTCCTATGTATGCGACTGTACCATTATTAACCTGGATTTTAACAATATCATCAAGAGAGTTAAACCAGGAGGTATATTCACTTACAGGAAGCAAAGTGACTTCAGATCTGTTGGCTAATTTAGCAAGTTCCCCCGGTGCCCAGGTAGCTACATTGATACCGCAGGAGATGATTAAATTTTCAAGCTCTGAAACATTTTTAGGCAAATCACCAACATTATATCCTGCATCCTTTAAGGTGTAAAGTATATTATAAATACTTTTTATTGTATCAAGATAGCTTGAACCGATATTCTGCTTTCCAGGAGGGTAATTGTAATATATTATAGATAATAATTTATCATCATTTGAAGTGTATTTTAAATCTACCCATGAATCGATTCTATCGGCTAAAAGTTCAATATTTCCCTGATGAGGAATGTATGTGGTGATACGGGCTCCGGTTAAATTTGAAATGTAGCTGGATGCACCGCCTATAAATGTAGCATCAATGATTCCCTGCGCTTCAGCAATTGTAATATGCCACCATTTATCACTTTTTTCTGTTGTTAAACCTGTTGATCCCAGTTCCCAACGTTCATTTGATACATAATCTGAGTGTACTGCCCTGAATACAGGAACACCTGCTTGTTCAAAGAAGTCAGTTGCTTTAGTGAAGTTTTCACCACCTACACCATATGCAACCATAGAAACGATAGCATCAACATAAACATCGTAAGAAGATGAATCTGCTAAAAATCCGGCAATATCCTCACCTGCACTTGTCCATGATTCAACCATGACTTTAAGCTGGTCTGATGAACCTCCAGCAGCAAAAACAGGAATTACATTATAACCTCTTGCCTCGAGAGATTCAATTATGGAATAACAGGTATGCAACTGCTGAGACCCAATATACATTGTACTTTCAAGCACACCAACTGTACGATTATATTCAGGATTGAAAAATGTAGCGATATACTCATCTAATGAGTACCATCTATCCCTATAAATACCGTATGTTTGACTGCCTGTAAATGTAGGTGCTTTATAAGCAACATTTAAACCCAAATAATTTAAAATGTATAAAATCTGATTTTTTAAATTATCCTTATCATTCAGGTCTTTGTAAAGAACCAGCTGATTTAAAAAATTATTGAAATCTTTTGCATCATTAGTTATGAAATCATTAACTTTTGAGTACGAAAGACCTCTTTTTGTATTTTTAAAGTATTTGATTAGTTCTTCATTAGAATAAGTAGTAAATATTCTATTATAGTTCAAAGTATTGTTTCTAAGCAGTTTAATTGAACTGGAATCAGAATTTAAATTACCAGAAGGAGGTTCCAATATTAAGAATATTTTTTTATTGGACAAACCGGGATTTTTTCCTAAAACACTTGTTAAAACTGAATCAACATCACTGCTAATCCATTCACCAATAAATGCATCACAACTAGCAAGCAAATATGTCAATTCATTTTCACTCATTGTTTTAACCTGGTCACCGCTCCTGATAACCAAATTGACATTATTCAATTTATTTTCATTAAAAAGTTCGACACTAGCTTTATCCAGTATATTAGTTCCGGGATTATCACTAATTATAAATAAAGTAGTATTTTGAGAATCAGATAAATCCTCATTTGAATTATCAATTGAAATCTTATTAGAGCCACCAGAATTAATATTGTGTACTTCCGCATCAGCAATAGAAATTGCTTCGCTATCAACATCACCGGCTGTTGAAGTATCATTTGACACTGCAAATGCCGCTCCAGACAGCACCAAGACTGATAGAACTATTAAAAGTATCAAAATTATATTCTGTTTTTTTCTATAAAATTTCATTTTAATCTCCTTTAAGTTAAAGGTAATTGAGAGTTGAATAGTAAAATTTTAAACAAAAATATTACTACCATTAATAAATTTGTAATAAAATCCATTATATAATTTTCTAAAAAAAGTATTACGAAAACCCTTAAAATCTTAAAAAAAGTAATACTATATTTTTAAAATTAAAAACAGTAATACAGAGTATTTAAATAAAATAAATAAAAGTAATACTAATGTTAAAAGTATTACTAAAACCTAAAAATTAGCAAAAAAAGTAATACTTTTCAGAGTCCACATTCCTTTTTGAACTTCATATTGAATATCCAGATGAAGACAAAACCAATAATGGAGCCCAGATTCATGCCTATAATAGCTCCCAGATAGACTCCAAAAACGCCCATGTTCAACGGTATTGCAAGAACATATGCAAAGGCCATGCTCAATACCAGTTCACGAAGGATTGTCAATGCCAGAGACTTGAAACCCGAACCGATACCCTGATATGTATATGCTGCAGTTGCACCAAGGGAAATCAGACAGTTATAGAAAACAAGAATCCGCAGGATTTCAGCCGCCCTTTCAACCAGTTCAGGATTGCCTGCCTGAAAGTTGAAAACATCACAAATCGGAAATGCAAAAATATAAAACATCGAACAAATCAGAAGAGTGATAGCTAAACTCAAAATTGTGGAGTATTTAATTGTTTCATTGAAGTTCTGCCAATTTCTGGCCCCATAGGAAACTCCTGAAACTGTTATTGTAGCAATTCCAATTGCCATACACGGCAGAAACGCAATTGAAATGAATCTCCAGGCAATCGTAAATGATGCGACCTCACTGACACCTGCAGTATGGATTATCAAAAAGTTAAGGATTATTGCAACCAGAGAAAAGATTATCTCTTCTATTGCAGCCGGAAGAGATACAAACAATATTTGCTTATATATCTCCAGTTTACCCCTGTAATAGCTGAATTTGAACTTGAAAAATGTGTCCTTTTTAATATAAATCCAGTAAATCATCCACAGCCATCCCAAAAATGAGGAAACAACTGTTGCCAGTCCTGCTCCGAAAATACCCAAATCAAGCCAATATATCAAAATCGGATCCAAAATCATATTTACAATGGCAGTCATAATCAAGGGATTTGTTGCACGGGCCACATCCCCTTCAGCTCTGAATATGCTTGCATGAATGTTCGGTGCCAAAAATACAATATTGAGCAAAAATATCACACCACCATAGCTCAGACAATATGAACGAACACTTGAAGCTCCAAGAAGAACAATCAAATCCTCCAAAAAGAAAACACCAACTAATAAAACCAAAAAGGATACAATCACCATGATAATCAGGGAGTGCATTACTGCATTGTTTGCATCCTCGAAACGTCTGGCTCCTACATATCTAGATATCAATGAGTTTGCGCCGGCTCCAATACCGCTTCCAAGACCTATCATAACAAGATATAATGGAGATATGAAACCTAAAGCCGCAAGAGCATCTGAATTAATCCCTGAAACCCAAAAACTGTCTATTAAATTATTTAGAAACATCAAAAGCAAAGACAATATTGTAGGAAAAGCCAGTTTGTTTATGGCCCTTCGGGGATTTGCAGTAATCAGTTCAATATTATCATTGGCAGGCATTAATTTTATATTATATTAAATAATATTAATATTATTATGAAAATTGAAATCAGATATTACACAAAAACAGGAAATACAAAAAAACTTGCGGAAGCTATAGGCAGCGCAATCAATGTTGAACCAAAAACAGTAGATGAACCACTAACAGAAGATGTAGATATCTTATTTTTAGGAAGTGCAGTATATGGCGCCGGAATAAGCGGAGAAATAAAAAAATTCATTGCAAACATTGATGTTAATGTTGGAGAAGTCGTTAATTTTTCATCAGCAGCTTTGATTGAATCCACCTACAAACAGGTCAAAGGTGAAGTCGAAGCAAAAGGTCTTAAGATGAGTGAAGATGAATTCCACTGCAGAGGAGCATTCAAGTTCGTCCACAGAGGCCATCCAAATGAAGAGGATTTAAAAAACGCACAGGAATTTGCAAAAAGAATAATCAGTTAATTCTTTTTATTCTTTTTAATCAATTCCTCCAGTCTATCAAATTTTTCATCTGTTTTTCTCATTACAATACCTACCGCCAAAGTTGCAGTACCAACACCGGAGAGGAAAAAACCGCCCCAAACAAGTATTAAGGAATCTATCTTACCCAAACCAGTTTTGCCTAAAACAGCATAACCGTTACTTGTAAAAGCATTAGAAACCATTACAAGAGAGTCAATAGGAGTTTTACCTTCAACCAGCATAGTAAGCAGGAAACTGATAAAAATTATCAAAAATAAAAGCATTATAGTAATTCCCAAACTGTTTGTTTCGGTGAATTCAACGAATTTTTCATAATATACTTTAATGAAGTATAAAAACGCAAAGACATGGAAAATATCAAGGAAAACAATGAGGATATTTCCAAATATCAAATAGGAAACAGAACCGAACGGAATTACTGCAAATAACAGCAGTTTTTTTGAAAAATCAACTTCATCATTGATTACAAGAAATATTGAAACTAAAATATCCAGTAATAACAAATTAAACGATTCGCCACGCAATCCCAATATAAGATAAATGATATTTGAAACAAAAATGGTTATCATTACCAAATAAAATAGCTGCTTCATTGAATTTGCTTCTTCTTCAGGAAGATATTCCAAGAGATTAAAATATTTTGAATTTTGAATCATGGAACTTGATTTAATCTTGTTGTAAGCCCATTTTATACAAATAACTGAACCGTAAAATAAGACTATTGTAAGTAGAATCTCAATAATTAACTCTACAATAATCAAAATAAAATCAATCATTATCATCACTTCCCTCTCCTATTAGTCTTTCAAGTTCCTTAAACCTTTTATTAAATCTTCTTAATAACAGAGCTGCAGTTAAAGTGGCTGTACCTGCACCGGATATAATATATCCTCCCCAAACTAAAAAGATACTGTTAATTTTTCCAACTATAGAATTGCCTAAAACTGTATATCCGTTACTTGTAAAAGCATTAGAAACCATTACAAGAGAGTCAAGAGGATTTACATGTTCAGTAAATTGAGTCGTTAAAAAACTGATGAAGATTATGAAAAATAATAAAAGTATAGTGATTCCCAGACCATTTGCATTTGTATATTCATTAAATTTTTCATAATAAACCTTAATGAAATATATGAAAATTAAAATGTGGAAAATATCTAAAAGATATAAATAACTATAATAGTCAAAAAATACTGTAAAAGACCCGAAAGGGACCAAACATAAAAATATTAATATATTTTTAACAGAACGATTCTTCACTTGAACTGCAATATATAATGAAATAACAATGTCAAAAATGGCTAAAGAATACAGTTCCTCACTAATATATACAAAATTATAAAAAACAACAATAAAACAAGCACCCATAATAATTAGATAGAAAACCTGCTTTAAAGTTAATAATTCATCATCAGGAAGAAATTCTTTTGGATTTAAATACCTGTTATCACTATTAAGGATTTTTTTATAGATAGAATCCCCAACAAATATTAAAATAGTGAAAACTACAATTTCAATTATGAAATAAATAATATCCGAACCAAAAGTATCCATTAAATTCATTACAAATATATTTGCAAATGATATTAAATATACCTTTTGAGGCAATTCAAAAAAAAAAATTAAAAATAAAATAACTCCCACAGGAGTTATTCCATCAACATTAAATCTATGCACTTCTTATAATCTTCAATCCCACTTTAGGATGAGCGCAGACTTCCGGAAGACGGGCAAAGGTTTGTTTGTTTTTATTTCTTAATTCATCAGAAACCATATCCCACGGAACAAAGTTTTTACTGGAGGTATCATCCATGTTAAGCTTAAGCTTATACCATGCTTCATGCTCCCTTTTGGCAAAGTAACATATGTCCTCCTCATCAAATGCTTCAACAGGATTTCCAATATCATCTACAGAAACCAGTTCAAATCCTTTTTCTTTTAAGATTTTAATCAAATCTTCAGTCTGCTTATAATTAGAAAACTGAATATTCTTATTCAACTCATCAAATCTTTCTTTTCCATCAGATTCCAAATCAATTTTATTTGTTTCATACAGTTCATTCATCTTATATGTGAGAACCTTGAATCTGCTTCTTACAACCTTTAAACCTATGGAATTTAAAAGTGTAGGAATATTTTTAACGGCATCCCTACCATAATCCTTTATTCCATCATTATGCTTATCTTCCTCAAGTTCATCCCATGAAACCAGATATGGGGAAATACGCTTTTCGGCAATTTTTACAGGACCGTAAATCCAGCCCATACCTTCTCTTTCTTCCCACCATTCATTATGTTCATAGATAGCTAAATCCTCAACATCCTTGGTACTGAATTCTGTTATTTCCTCCCTAGGATCCTGAATGTGAGCTATTTCACAGCCAATCATGCTCAGCTTTTTAGGAATGGTTTTTGCCTGGCGGATATTAGCAATCTTGAGATGTGAAGACAGCTGTTCGAAAGGTTTTGTCTTTTGCTTGAATTCTTCTATATCCTCATCGGTCAATTCGCCTTTGGCTTTCTTTTCTTCAAACTGAATGGTTGTGGTTTCAATATACTGCTGGTGAATCTGAAGTGCCAATTTTTCAACGTTTCTAAGCAGAGTGTCCGGAGACTGAATTTCTGATTTGACAATTTCTCTTAAGATATTTGCGTCGTTTTTCACATCGGCAAATATCAGTAAGCCCCTTTGAAAGATGCTGGGTATTGAGAGTACATGTTTAAGCAGTTCCTCCTTATCTTCAGAAAATCCCAAACCCATAGAACCGTTTTTTACAATGTAGTCAACTTCCAATCTTGTATCATCTATTATCAGATTCAAATCATTTATGTGGCTTCTCTTTTTGTCTTTAATTCCAAAAGGCTGTCTGTTCCATTCCTGAAGTTCGTCGCACAATATCAGCAGATATGATAGAGGGTTTTGAATCGGATGGAGTGCAGGCAAGTTAAATGGGCTTTTTTGTAAAACATTCCTGTAATAATTGTGCAGCAGAATTGCAGTGGCGCCGTCCACAATAGGATAGAAGAAAAAAGTCATGATTTTTTGAATTTTCCTGAATCAGATATCCTCATGAGTTTAAAACAAGGATTGCCGAGAAAAATCCGTGGTCGAAAAACCAAATAAACCTTTGCAAAGGGTCATTCACCCAGAAATTTTTTAACTTCAAACTTGCCGTTGAAAAATTCTTCAATTTGGTATTTAACCTCATCAAAGCCCACTTAAACCACCAAATCAGATTTTAAAATCTAACTAAAAAGAACAAAAAATAACAGCACCGCCATTTCCTTTGGACAATTTTAAAAATGAATTTGATTTTAATTTAGTAGGTTTTCCTTTTTCAACTTCCATATCCCCCATAAATGTTCCGTTTGAACTGGCTTCATCAAATATATACCATCCATCATTTTTGTAGAATAATCTCAAATGAGGCTTGGATATTTTTGAAACTGTTTCATAACTGTTATCGAGAAGAATTGAAAATGGGGCTAAATCCCCTTGTGAGAAATTGCCTTTACGGCCTATTAAAACAGTTTCATCCTTATGTACTTTGAATGTTTTTCCTTTATCAACACCATTGAATATTGTCAAAACACAGTTGCCGTCTTCATGGAACTTCTGATTTGACTTGAACAGATCAAAGAATGAAAAAAGCTTATCTGATAAAAAATTAATGTCCAAAAACAAGTCTTCAAATGCGTCTTCCTTTAAGAAATATGCCTTTACTGTTCTTTTTCCTACTTTGTTGGGCACTTCTTTTTTGACTTCAACTTCACTAACCAGATTGGCATTCTGGAGCTGTTTCATGTGCTGACCCAGCATTTGGGGAGTAATTTTAATGTTATAGTTTTTTAAAAGAAGGGTGTTGATTTCACGGGAGTATAATGAATCACCCTGTTTGAATTTATTGGATTTCTGATTATCTCTTAAAATTTCCAAAATAGAAAATCGGACTTTATTGTTTACAGCAGCAATCTTTTCTGAAATTAAAGTGGAACCTTCTGAATCAATAATAACGGTTTTGTTTATATCTGAGTCACACATAATAATTTTCTCCAAAATTTATGGCAGTGACTTAAAGACATCTAAATTGCACTGCTTAAAACATCATGGAATGCCTTTAAGTCCTTTTCACGTAAATTTAATTTATGCATCAATTCAACTATTAATGCATCAAGTATTATCAAAGCTGAAATTTCAAAGGCAGTTCCCATCAAAAGCAATTCCAAAGGACGATAAATATTAGCTATTCCTGAAATTTCTGAAGGCAATTCATCAAGACTGGCCATGACCTTCTTATCGGACATGTCCAATGATTTTCTAGGAAGTGCTTCCAATTTAGCCTTAACCTCTTCATTTGTTTCAAAGTTCATGATTGTCTTTGGTAAAAATTCAACGAAATTGGAAATATCTTCATCTTCAAGATTTACAAGAATCTGCGGAAGAGAATCAATTACTATTCTTGCATCTGCTTTTTGGGAAAGCTCACTATCTGTATTGCCGCAAACTGTTAAAAACTTAACATTGTCAATTTTAGAGTCTTCTACAATCTGAGTAATTGAATTGGATTTGCCTGATTTGGAAATAATTATTATTATATCCCCGTCACGAACAGGAGGAGCTATTGTTTCATTGAATACAAACACATAAAATCCAAGATGCATCAGCCTCATGGCAAATGCCTTTGCAACAAGACCTGATCTTCCGGCACCTGCAACAAATATTGTAGTTTTTCTACTGGAGGCAACGCGTTTATTGGATGCAGTAAGAATAACATCTCTGAATTTACAGATGGCTTCTTCCTGATTTGCGATTACTGATTTGCACATACTGATATTTTTGATGACCTCATCCAATGATAAATCCATATATTTTAACTCAGACATAATTATAACCCTTTTTAAGCTTTAAAATTGTAAACTTCTTTTACAATTCAATCATTTAAATAATATCTTTAACATTATTTAAAATATTAACTATTGACATATACAATTGAAATTCATCATGACCCACTCTTACTATGGTGCGAAAAACTCTCATTCATTCATTGCAACATCAATAACTTAAAAACGGCTATAAATACAGGCCATATTTCCGATGCCCAAATATTAAACTTTCACCTCGAACAATCTAACACACATAATATAGAACTTATAAATATTTAACTTATATAAAGAAATACATTTAATCAAACAGATTAATTTTTAATAATAAGCACATAATCACATATATTTTACAAAAACAATCATACATCAAAAAAAATCGATATAAAAACATTAACAGACTCTTTTTTTTAAGATAACTTATGTTGTCACATTTTTTAGACATATAATTTAAATCCTATTGATTTAAAAGATATAGTTAATGAAATATTTTGCTTTATATCATTTATTAATTTAGACATTAATAGTAAATATTAGGTGTTAAAAAATGATTAATTTTGGCATGAGTAAAGCAATATACTCCCATTTTTATTGTAAATTATCTACCTGTATAACTAAAAACCATATTAATCATTTTTCACTTAAATCCATACTATTTTTTCAGAATGATGTTTTTCAAGTGAAAATATGATAGAAAACTACATTAACGGCAAAATTAGGGAAGCTTACGACTATATGCAAAATGATAGTGAGAACGCCCTAAAAATATTTGATGAAATATTGGAAATCGAACCAGAAAATATTGAAGCCATTAATGGGAAAGGATCTACACTAATGAAACTTAATAAATTAGATAAAGCCGAAATATGTTTCAATCATTCTTTATCACTACATGAAAATCCATCAGCATTTTTAAATAAAGGAAATATATGTAAACATAGAAATAACCTTGATAAAGCATTTCAGTATTATGATAAAGCATGCGAACTAAATCCAAATTTGAAAAGTATCGTGAATATCCTGAAAAATGAAGTTGCAACAAATGAAAATTATTTAAACGGATTTAATGAACAGGCAAATGAACTGATTGAAAATGGCATTAAATTAAAAAATGAAAATAAATTATGGGACTCATTTGAAACCTTAATGGAAGCTATTGCTGCAGACCGAACATGCAAAAAACATGTAAATGAATTGATAGATGATATACTGATAATCATTGAAAAAGAATTCAAATATGACGATTACAAATTTGACATCAACAATAAAATTGACCGATTAAAAATTCAGGCATTGCGTGCATTCAACGAAGAAAATAATCACAAAAAAGCACTTACACTATTTAATCTGATTTTAGAAATTAATAAAAATGATATAAATACACTAAACCATAAAGGAGGAGTGTTATTTATCTGTAAAAAATACAAAAAATCTATTGAATGCTTTGATAAATGCTTAAATATAAATAAAAATTATTATTGTTCTCTTTTTAACAAAGCACTAGTTCTAAGATTGATGAATAAATTGCCTGAATCCCTGAACTGTTTTGAAGAATTGTTAAAAATGCAGGAAAACAATACTGAATATGAAGCATACAAAATGGAAATTATAGAAAAACTCCATCATGAACCATAACTTAACCACCAAAAAATTTTAGTTATCTGACTCATGCTTTTCCTTAAGCTTCTGCTTAATCTCTTCCTTTTCCTTATCCACCAATTCCTGCTTTTCCTTAAGCTTCTGCTTAATCTCTTCCTTTTCCTTATCCACCAATTCCTGCTTTTCCTTAAGCTTCTGCTTAATCTCTTCTTTTTCTTTTTCTTCTTTAAGCTTTTGCTCCATTTCTTCTTCCTGTTCTTCGATGATTTTTTGTTTTATTAATTCTTTTTGTCTTTCTTGCTCAATTGTAAACCATTTTGGAAGTTTTTCAAGAGAGTTGCACTCACCAAATACCAATTCCATATTTTCAGGTTCTTTAATTTGCCAGTTATCCAAAACAGATGCATCTTCTAATTTTTCACAGTCAAAAAACATATGATCAAGACTGGTTAAATTGGATACATCCCAATTCGCAATTGGAGAAAGGTCTGAGAGAGCCCTGCAATGTTCAAACATTCCAGACATTACAGTTACATTAGAAACATTCCAATTGGCAAGAGGAGATATGTTGTTCATGGAAATACATCCGAAAAACATTCCATTCATATTTTCAACATTGGAAACATCCCAGTTTGCCAATGAAAAGAGATTTACAAATGAAATACAGTTCCAGAACATTGCCCTCATATACTTGGCATTTCCCACATTCCAGTTGGACAATGGCACATCAACCAATGAAAAACAACCTAAAAACATCCCTTTCATGTCAGTGACATTGCTGACATCCCAATAGGCAATTGGAGAGAGGTTGGTTAGGAATTTGCAGTCATTGAACAGGAATTTCATATCAACTACATTGCTGACATCCCATAATTTTAAAAATGAAATATCGACCAGAGATTCACATTTTGCAAACATTCCCATCATTCTTTCAGCCTTATCGACACCATATGCAAAAATAGCTTTAAGAGATGTAAATGCTACATATCTTTCAGATATGTCTTCCAATCCTGAAAGGTCTTCATTTACATATAAAACATCACTTCTTCTTTCTACATCCTCCCAACGGGTTAAATTGGTTCCGTCCTTCAGGATTATCAGAACCTCCAAATCTCCCAAATCGAAAACGCTTTCTGTGGTTTTGTTTAGTCTGTTGAATTCAAGCAGGGTTTCACTGGTTCCTCTAAAGATGCCTCCAAGATACCATAAAGGATAGGTTTTTATATTTTCACAGTCTTCAAATACATTTTCAGCATACTGAACGTTATATAAAATCCAGAAATCCAGCTTATCAGTATATTCAAGAGCCTTACAGTCTTTAAACATGTCTGAAATGTTTATCACATTAGCCATGTTCCATTTTTCAAGTGAAGACAAATCATTCAATGCTTCACAGCCATCAAACAAACTTTCCATTGTCTTTACGTTTGATACATCCCATGATGACAGTGCAGATATGTCTGACAATGCCACACAGCCTGCAAATACACCAGTTAAACTTTCAATGTTGGAGATATCCCATGATTCCAGTGCAGAAATCTCTGTTAGTGCCTCACATGAATTGAATAAATCCTCCATTTTAGATAGATTGCCTATATTCCATTCTTTTAGAGCGGAAATATCACTAAGAGAAGTGCAAGAGCAAAACATTTCAGTAATGTTGGTGACATTTGAAACATCCCATTTTTTCAAGCCGTTTACATCTTCCAGAGATACACATCCGTTAAACAGGCTTTCCATATTGGAAACATTGGAAACATCCCATTTTTTCAATGAAGAAACATTTGTCAGCGCGGTACATCCTTCAAACAGTCCGCTGATTCTTGTTATATTTGAAACATCCCATTTCTTTAAAGCTGAAATGTCTGTTAGTGAAGTACAGTTTGCAAATAAAGATAATAATCCTGAATTTTCACGCATTTTTGAAAGGTCCCAATTCTTTAGGGCAGATATGTTTTTTAGAGATTCACATCCTCTAAACATTGCAGTGATATTGAAGGCACTTGACAAATCCCAATTTTTTAAAGCTGAAATGTCTGTTAGTGAAGTACAATAGTCAAATATGCAGCCCATATCCCTTGCATTTGAAACATCCCATTTCTTTAAAGCTGAAATGTCCTTGAGACTATAACAGTCGGCGAATATATAATGCATATCCTCCACATTGCTGATATCCCAATCTTCTAAAGCTGAAATTTCTTCAAGGGAAGCACAATACCAAAACATATTAGAGATATTTTTCAGATTAGATACTTTCCAGCCAGACAGGGCGGAAATGTCACTCAGAGACTGGCAGCCTTCAAACATGCTGGCCATGCTTACCACATTAGAAACGTCCCATGATTTTAAAGAGCTTATGTCAGCTAAGGATTCACATCCCTTAAACACTCTTTCCATGTTGTGAACTTCACCAAAACCGAATGCTACAATAGCCTTAAGGTTTATCAAATCCTCATATCTTCCGGTCAAATCGGTTATTCCAAAGAGATCTTCACTGATATAGATAATGTCCTCTTTGTTTTCAACAAAACTCCAATCTGTTAAATTGGATCCGTCCTTAAGTATTATTAAAACCTTTAACTCATTTAATTCATAAATACTTTGAGTGGTAGTATTCAATAGCTCAAATTCTCTAAGTTGTTTGCTTATCATCTAATCATCTTTACATTTACTAAATATACTTTGTACGAATAAATATATAAAATGTATTTCAATTTAAAATTAAATTAGCTTTCGCCAAAATGCAGTCTTAAAAAAATCTTCAAAGAAATAATGTTTTTTTTTAGAATCTGTCATAGTGAACCTTAGATTTGTCATATCTGAGTTTCACTTCACTTTGATTTGCAGGATAGCCAACACAAATTACTGAAAAAGGTATACAGTAATCAGGAATTTCCAGATATTCCTTCAGTTTTAATGTTCTGTCTTCTATCGGATGAAATCCCAACCAGACAGCACCCAGTCCTTCATGAGTGGCCTGAAGTAAAATGTTTTCATTGCATGCCCCCAAATCCTGTTCAATCATGCCTATCACTTTTGCCTCATTGAGATTACCTAAAGTTATTATCAGGTGTGATGCTTTAGCAGCAGGCTTTGCAAACTGATGCATTTTTGAAATTGCCAGTTTATCTTCCTCATCTGATACAACAATAAATTCCCATGGCTGTGAATTGCATGATGATGGAGCCTGCATTCCAGCTTTGAGCAGATTTTCAATTTTTTTATCACTAACCTTTTCCTGTGTAAACTTGCGGACGCTATGCCTTTTGAATATGATACTCATTTAACCACCGAACAACTCTTCAATCTCCTCTCTTACGTAAGGATAATCATTACTGTCTGTCAGCACCTGTATCTGGTCACTGTAATTGATGTGGAAATCCTCTGTCGGAATAATATATTTGCCATTTCGGATAACAGACACTACAATTGCATTTTTTGGAAATGGAATATCCTTGATTTTAAAATTAATGTAGTTGCAATCAAGAGGCACCACATATTCTGACAATACATGTTTTGAAGGCTTTTTAACAAATTCTCTGTTTTTCTTGAGAAGCAATCTGTCATATAATGATTCATAAATCGGTTCGTTTCCAAGAAGTGTCGGAACAACATAAGCTATCAGAGAAACAATAATCATTGCAACAAGCGATTCTGTTGAACCTGACATCTCGGCAAGAAGCACTATGCCTGTAATAGGAGAGCGGACAGTTGCTGCAAAAAAGCCTGCCATTGAAATGATGATGAATTTGTATATCAAATCATGCTGCCAGCCGAATGCAGGAACTACAATAGAACCAAATATTGCACCGATATATGCTCCCAATACAAGTATAGGCAGGAATATGCCTCCAGGAGCTCCTGATGAAAATGAAAACATGGAAAATAGATATTTTAAAACCAGCAACAATACCAGAACGCCTAAAGATGGAATGGCCACATCCAGCATGTCCATCATAAAGTGACCTCCGTCACTTATCTCAGGAAGCAGAAGCGCTATAACACCTGATATCATAAACACAATTACAAACTTGAGCCATGAAGGAATCTTTAAGCCGGCCATAAAATCACTTGACTTCATCATTCCTAAATTGTAGAGATAACCCAGAATACCAATTATAAATCCCAGAGCCACAAGAATCCAAAATGATTCAAGAGGAATATTTAAAACAGGAAAATGAAGGATTGTTGATTGACCGAAAATGGCTTTTGATATGAAATCAGACACAATAGCTGACACCAATGCAATGAAAATTAAGGTCTTGTCAAATCCGTGATTTATTTCTTCAAAAACAAATATTACTCCTGCCAGAGGAGCATTGAATGCTGCAGTAATACCAACTGCTGAGCCAACAAGAATTAATCTGAGCTCATCAGTTTTGGAACCTTTAAATATTTTTGCAATTCCCTTACCTGCCATACCTCCAATCTGAACGGAAGGACCTTCAGGACCAAGTGACAGACCGCCTAAAGCAGTTATAACTCCTGCTGTGATTTTAGAAAACAGTACTTTAGCCCAATTGGCTTCCATATGCCCTTTGACCTCAGCATAAACCTGAGGTATTCCACTTCCTGCAGAATCAGCTTCCCATTTGGTCAGCCAGTCAATCAAAAGAGCCATGACAACCAGAGCTATAAAAAACAGGACAATATACAATACATTTCCATGAATTATACTTAGATAATTTCTTAAAACACTTTCAGAACCTGCAAGTAAAAATCGGTATAGACATACCATCAGTCCGGCGAATATACCAACCAGAACCCCCTGGATTGTTAAACGAAAAATATATCTGGGGTTTTCACTTACAGATTTTAGGGTTTTTTCAAGAGCCTTCATTACTTAATAATATATTATAAATCATATAAATGAATTTTCAAATGATGAAATATTTTTCCACTAAAAGCAATATGACAAATCATAGATTTGATTTAATGGTGGCAATTTGTTCGTCACGGCTTTTCAATTTCAAGGTAAAGAGAAATGCAACAAATCCTACAACTGCTGCCAATAAAAGACTGACCTGATAACCCAGGATTCCTGAAAATGATGCAATTATTCCACCAATTAAAGCTCCGCCTATCAATTGACCTGCACTTGACAGCATATTTACAATAGCCTGACCTGCTCCCCTTTCGGTAGGTTTTGCCTCAGTTAAAACAATATATCTTAATGGGGCTCCAATAATTGTAACCAGACCTACTCCAATCAAAGTTCCAGCAACAATAAAAAGAATTAAGTTATTAGGATATACTGCAATTGCAATCAGACCAGCAGTCAGCATCAGTGTTCCAACTGCCATAATCTTTCGTGAACCTGCAGAGTCAAGAATTTTACCAAGTATAGGTGCCGCAACAGCATTGGCACCCAGAATCGGAATCAGCATAAGACTTGCAAACTGTTCGCTTAATCCCATTGAAAGAATCACCAAAGACGGAATGAATATTGCTGAAGAATAGATTATTCCATAACACAATGTTTCAATGCATGCAATTGCTATTTCCTTATTTTTCAACATGTGTATCGGTACAATTGATTCCTCTGCCATATTTTCAATTTTGAAAAAAATCGGAATTAAAACTACAAACATTACTAAAAATGGAAGTACACTAAAAGACAGCAGACTGTTTACAAAATTACTTGAATCAATCTGATTCAATCCATAGGAAAGGAATACTGAAAGCAGAATCAGAACGAAAATTCCAGGATAGTCTATTTTCAGATTTCTTTTACTTTCAAAGCCAGGCAGAATTTTCCATGCAAATATTATTAAAAAAATGCTGATTGGTATATTAATTGTAAAACACCAGTTCCATCCATATGGAATTAAAACTGCTCCAACCAAAGGCCCGCCAATTGCAGAAATTCCAAATACACTACCAAGAATTCCCAATGCTTTACCTCGCTCTTCTAAAGGAAATGCATCTCCAACAAATGCTCCTGCTACCGGAAATATGCCCCCACAGCCAAAGCCCTGTATGATTCTTCCAAGAAATATTGATTCGATGCTGATTGAAAATGCAATAAGACATGACCCTATTCCAAATAGTATCACATCCAAGATGAAAACTTTTTTACGTCCGTAAAAGTCAGAAAATTTGGCCATTACAGGAGATCCGACCATAAATGCAATTACAAATAAGGTAAATATCCAGCTTGAGTCCCTGCTTGTAAGATGAAAACTCTGTTCGATTGAAGGAAGTACCGGGCCGATTATTCCGGTATCCAAAGAACCCATGAATACCCCTATTAAAAATAGAATAAGTATCAGATTACGTGTTTTTGTATCTAAAGTATTTTGTTGCATGTTACTGTCCGTTATAATGTTAAAATTTAATTGAAAACATGTATTATTTTACAATTATAAATATTTAAATTGATATGTAATTAGAGAAACAAAGAAAAAATAGCAATGTCGTCAACTTAATTTTTGATTTCATGTTTTTTCCTGATTTTCATGTCGGTTTGTAGTTGATGTTGAATTTTCGTTGTTTTTTCTTGTTTCTGGTTGTTGTTGGGTTTTTGACATTTTTGTTTGGTGATTGCGTGCAGGAATCTATTAGTTTTTTCGTGTATTTTCTTATTATGTCTTTTGTGGGATTTAGAATCATTATTGGCAGGTATTTTTTGAGTTTTCGTATGAGGTGTGCTTGATTGACTTTGTATTCTTGTTTTATTCCTTTTTGTCTTTTTGTTCGGTTGATTAGTAGGTTGAAGTATATTTTGTAGTATTGGAAGATGTTATATTTGAGGAATTTGGAATATATGTCTTGTTCGATGGTTATTTTTCTTTTTCCATTGTAATTTTCTATGTTTAGTCTGTTTTTCATTGTATTGTAGTTGGTTTCGATTCCCCCGTGTAGATTGTAGAGTTCTTTGAAATCTCTTATTGTGAAGTTTTTATCCAATATGTTTGTTAATAGGTATTAGGTTGTTCCGTTTTCGAGTGTTATTTTTAGTATTCTTAGTTTTAAGTGTTTTTCTTTGCCGTATTTTTCTTTTAGGTCTTTGTTGTGGAATTTTTTTAGTCGTTCTTTTGTGATTTCTAATTGGATTTCTGAGTCGTTTTCTGTTATTTTGTATCTGTCTTCTATATAGCTTTTATCTTTTAATCTGACGATAAAATAACTATTTATGGATATTATGTTGGCGTATATTTCCATTGCGTTGTATCCTCTGTCAAAAATGAAAATTGATTTTTCTGGTGTGATTAATTCTTGGATATTTTTCTAGGTTTTGGTGCATTAGTGGTAATTCTGCTTGTTTGTAGTTGCCCATGATTCCATCGAGTATAAATCCATTTAATAGGTCCATAATGGATGAGAATTTGGCTTGAGCTGGTTTTCAGTATTTTTCAGTGTCTTTGATATGGAATTCTTTTCGAACTTCTTCAAAATCAGGAATTTCAAAATCAGATCCATCACCACCAAACAAACGAAATCCTTTGTAAGTCTTAAAAAAGTCATGATTTTTGTGATAATTTATTTCAAGTAAAAAAATAGCTTTTGACTTATTAATTTAAAGTTAATAGAAACATGACAACTCTTAAATTAAGTTAAACTCAGTTGATAATTAAAAATTTACTTACAAATGTTAATTACTAAAAAATAGTATACTTACCACTTCCAAAACAATAAAAATCCGGATTATGAATTAGAAATTTTTGAAATTATAGTTATAATACATTTTAGTCAATTAAATGAATCTTTCAGCTTCGGCAATGAATTCTTCTGCTTGTTTAATTCTTTTTCTAGCAATTCTTTCATCAAGTTCATCAAATGCATCATAATCAGCGTCTTCACGGTCAGATTGTGTGTCTGCTAAATAAACATACTTTTCATATGAAAAATCATCTTGTTCGATATAATTCACTTTAAAAAGATAAATTAACCCATTATGTGTTTTAGGAGCCTTAACTCCTTTTTTTAGTATCAAAGCTTTTGCAACCAAAAACATAGAATAATACGATAAACTAACTGCAGACGAATAATCCTCTAATCATATGAAGATTGAGCACTAAGCAATTTCTTTTTAGATTTATTGAAAAATGCTTGAGTTTCATCCAATTTCAACACCTTCTGAAAGAACATTAGATAAAAAAGAAAAATGCTGTGTGTTGATGAATCTATCTTCAGACATAATATGAGTAGAAATTAACTCATTTTTATCATACATAATCCACGCTACTTCTTCAGCGATTACATCTTCAATATTTTCACGGTCATTAGATACAATCAAAATATCAATATCAGATTCTTCTGTATCATCGCCACGAGCAACTGAACCAAATAATATGATTTTAATAATATTATCTGAATTTATTGTCTTTGCAAACTCATGAGCAATCTCTTTTCTATTATTCATTAACAATCACCAACGATTACTCTTATACTATCATATTTCAATTTCTTTAATAATTAATTTTTTTGAAGTGTGACTTTATGAAAAAACACACCCCCATTTGAAGAAATATTTTATGGAACTAGACCTAAAAACTGCAATTTATAAAACTATCTATTTTCACCATACGCGAAAAAAATAGACTGAAACGTGCATTTAAAAAACTCAGATTAATTAATTGACATGGAATCACAATCATGTTAAATCTATAACAAAAACATGTTTAGAAAAAAAGTTAGAAAATAATGTGTTTTGAAAACTTTACGATTAGTAATTTCAATACCCATAACATGTTCATAGATAAATAATCTGAATTAAACCAATAATGTGTTAGAATTTAACTGTATCCAAAAGAGCCGATTTTAAATATAGCTTTTATTGGATATGAACAAATGAATTAATTGTCTTTTAAAAAATAATGTTAATGTCTTATTGCAGAGAAAAATCTCTACAATATTCCATACAGACATTAAATAAATTTCATCTCAGAAGTTTACTAAAAAAGTAAATTTCTATTTAATAATTTATAGAATATCATATTTAAACATGATTATTTTTTAAAAATGGCAATTAAATAGTGGATATCTAGAAAAAGCCTCCACGAAAGCATTAATGCTTTCAAAAGACCATCATTGATAATTTTGAAAATATTTAATTGCCAAAATGGAGGTGAAACATGAGAAATTATCTTCAATTTACAATAACATTAATAGCTTTAAAAATTGAAATAATATTATAGTGTTTTTCTTAAAGTTTTTACCTTTTTTTTGTTTAATTTTTTTGTTGGTTATTTCTTATCAAATGCTCTTGGGCAAATTATATTTTTTATTATGTGGTATATTAGTTATTGTTGTTATGTGG